>JANPKE010000058.1:0-6028 GCA_031425875.1 Nitrospirota bacterium | reverse complement strand
CGCCCGACCGTGTCCGTCAACCGCAACCCTGCGGAGAGACAGTTGGCGACTGCTTGGATGGCTTGATCGCCGACGGCATGTCCATATTGATCATTCACACGCTTGAAGTTATCAATGTCGACCATCACACAGCAGAGCTCGCTTCCGTGCTCGCGGCTCTCCGCAAATGCTTTCTCAAACAGCGCGTAGAATGCACGGCGGTTCAGACATCCGGTGAGCGGATCGCGCGAGGCCAGACGCTCCAACTCGCTATTTTGCCGTAAAATTTCTGTCTGCGCCGACTCAAGATTTACCACGGTCCGCATCAGGGCGCCGTTGATTTCCGTGAGTTGCTGGTTCGCACGTTGGAGCTCCGCTGTGCGTTCCTCGACCTGACGACTCAACTCATGCAGCTGTCCAACAGCCCTATTCGCCAAGTCCCATTTCCAGCACAGCGCGGTGGCGAGCTGCAAGGCTTCAATGCCGTTAAATGGCTTCTGCAGGATCAGTAACTTGTCGGTTCTCCCTATCCGTTCTCTGATTTCGTCCCAAGGCTGATCGGAATAGGCCGTACAGATGACCACCTGCAGCCTAATATCTGCTTTCCAGAGGTGTTCGATGGTTTCCAGTCCATCCCACCCAGGCGGCATCCGCATATCGACAAAGGCGACCGCATACGGACGGTCTTCGCTCCTTGCGGTCTCCATTGCGGTAAGTGCCGCCTGACCTTGATCGATGCAATCAACCTGGAAAGGTTCATGGGATGGGACAGGGATCGATCCCCCGAATAGCGCGGGACGCGCCAGCTCGAAGGCCTCCAATCCCGGCTCGGATTGAAGAAGGCTCCGGAAGTCGTCATGGATCGATGGGTTGTCGTCCACAACGAGAATGCGTCGATTGAGCCTATCCGTCGACACTCGTCACAGCTCCTCTAGCCTCGCGAGGCTAGGCATTAGACCACCTTCGCCAACACCGTCTGGGTGGAAGGCTTTTGGAGTTGAATCGTGCACCAAAACGTCGATCCTCGACCAAGGACACTGTCGACACCCACTATCCCCCCCATCATGTGCGCCAGTTGCTTGACAATGGCGAGCCCAAGTCCTGTCCCGCCATACTTGCGTGTGGTACTGCCGTCAGCCTGTGTAAACGGTGTAAAGAGCTTGGCTTGGACCGCGGGCTCGATGCCGATGCCTGTGTCCCGCACTTTCAGACACAGGGTCGTCGTTCCGACTGTCTCCTCAACCCCCGCCACGTGAAGCGCGATTTCTCCCTGGGTCGTAAATTTGACGGCATTGCCCAACAGGTTGGTCAAGATCTGCCGAATGCGTACCGGATCACCTTCGTATTCCGGAAGGAGATTGTCAGCGAGCTCGACCGTCAGCCTCAACCCCTTGCTCTCAATAGGGCCTGAAAATAGTTCCAGGACATCTTTCACGAGCTGGCGAAGATCGAATGCGATGCTGTCGAGCTTGGGTTTGCCTGATTCAATCCTCGAGATATCGAGGATATCGTTGACGACCTGCAGCAGAGCCATTCCGGATTTGTGGAGAGTCTCGATGTACCGGCGTTGCTTGTCGTTCAGAGGTGTCTGCCGCAAGAGTTCGCTCATCCCGAGAATACCGTTCATAGGCGTACGAATTTCGTGGCTGACGTTGGCAAGGAATTGCGATTTCGCGATGTTGGCGGCCTCGGCCGCTTCCAACCGTTGGCGCGCCTGACGCGCCAGCTTCCACTTGGCGGTCAGGGAGGCGACCAATTGCGAGACCTCCACGGTGGAAAATGGTTTTTGCAGAATCAGGAGACGGTCGTCGCAGCCCAGTCGGCGAATGATGTCCTCCCAGGAATGGTCAGTGTAGGCCGTGCAGATCACGGTCTGAATCTCTGGGTCAACCTCCCACATACGCTCGATGGTCTCCAGCCCATCCCATCCCGGAGGCATCCGCATGTCCACAAACGCCACCGCATATGGCCGTCCCTCTCGGCGCGCCATTTGTACAAGAGCCAACGCGGCTTGCCCCTGATCTGCATAATCCAGTTCAAACCGCACAAGAGCCTTCTGAAACGATTCGCCCCCGAATAACGACGCGCGTGCTTCATCCAGCCCCTGTGTCTCCGTTCCCGGTTGAAGGATTTTGCGAAAGTCCTCGTGGATCGAGAGATTATCATCAATGACCAAGACTCGAAGATGCTGACTATGCTTGTCGGTATCCGTATTCATACAGCTTTCCCTGACAGCGCCAACAGGCAATGCTGCTTAGGCGGCGCGAGAACCAATGGCAGGTAACCACTGGTGGACCGCCTTCTGTATCTCTTTGAGCCCCACCGGTTTTGGCAGGAAACCGTCCATCCCGCCCGCGAGGCAGGCAGTTTCGACAGTGCTCACTGCGTATCCTGATAATGCGAGAATCGTGACAGGCCTACCATCCCCTCTCGTAAATCCTCGTCGACGAATTTCTGCTGTCGCAGTCAGTCCATCCATCTCCGGCATTTCGCAGTCCATAAGGACCAGGTCGTATGGATGCCTCTCAAGCGCCTGGATCGCCTCTCGACCCGTACCCGCCGTATCGGCTGATTCCCCACAGAGCTCCAGCATGCGAAGAAAGACCTCTTGGTTCGTCGGATTATCTTCAGCCAAGAGGATACGCGCACGTGACCGTGGCTTGGAGGAATGGACGCCTGGACTCCTGTCGTGGCTTCTATTGATCACTGCGTCAGGCGTCGAGTGGTCATCCGCCTGCTTGCTCTCCAGACAAGTTCTGTCGCTCGCGCTCACCTTCTCAAGACAGACCGTAAACCAAAATGTGGAACCGTTTCCTGGGGTACTGGTGAGACCGACGTCTCCACCCATCAAGGAGACGAGTCGTTGAACAATCGCGAGTCCTAAACCCGTCCCTCCGTATCGCCTCGTCATCGATCCATCAACCTGAGCGAACGGATCGAAAATCTTCTGCTGCGCCTCCAGAGGAACACCGATTCCGGTATCGCACACCGTTATTTTGAATAAGGCCTTCTCCTGGCGATCCCCGAGACGCTCAACATGAATCAGGATGCCCCCTCGTTCCGTAAATTTCATGGCATTGTTCACGAGGTTCATCAGAATCTGCCGAAGGCGCACGCCGTCCCCCCGCCACACAGCAGGTAGCCCGGGGTCGATCTGACATTCTAAAGTCAGCCCCTTTTGTCGCAAGGGTTCATGGAATAGACCGGCAACATCCTGCACGGTTGCAACCAGGTCAAATCCCGTGATGTGGAGATCCATCTTGTCTTCTTCGATCTTGGACAAGTCGAGTATGTCGTTGATGATCTGAAGCAACTGCTCGCCGGAATGATGGATGGTTTGGACGAAATGACGCTGCCGGTCGTTCAACGAGGTTGAGAGAAGCAGCTCATTCATGCCGAGCATCGCGTTCATGGGCGTTCGGATCTCATGGCTCATACGGGCTAAGAACTGTGACTTGGCCTGGTTGGCCTTGTCCGCCGCCACCTTGGCCTCCTGAAGGGCCTCGACCATTTTCTGTAATTCATCGTTGCGCTGTTGAAGCTCAGCCGTCCGTGCAGCCACTTGCTGCTCAAGATGCTGGTTCGTCGCCTGGAGTTCTCGATTGCGGGCATTGACCTGTGCAACGAGACCTTCGATCTGCAGCCGGATGTCCCGTCCCAACTCCCACTTCCTGGTCAGCGATGCAGCAATCTGTTGGACCTCAATGGAATCAAACGGTTTCCGAAGGATGAGCAACCGGTCGCTCATCTCTAGCCGCGCGGCAATCTCCGCCCACGAATGATCTGAATAGGCCGTACAGATAACCACTTGAAGCCGTCCGTCCGCCGCCCAGAGCCGTTCGATCGTTTCCAAGCCGTCCCACCCTGGCGGCATCCGCATATCGACAAACGCCACCGCATACGGACGTCCTTCCCGGCGCGCCATCTCTACAAGGGCCAACGCCGCTTGTCCTTGATCCGCATAATCCAGCTCGAACCGGTCCAGGGCGTCGACAAGCGGCGTATCTCCGAACAGCGTCGCCCGTGCGCGATAGAGCCCCTCTTCCTCGGGTTGCGCTTCAAGGATTCTGCGAAAATCCTCATGGATGGCCCGATTGTCGTCAACAACCAAGATTCGAAGGTTTTTATTGTTGGCGCCCATCATCCGTCATGTCCTTCTGTCTGCCGAGAGGAGGAGTATCATTACTCACAGCGTTAGGTCTGAGTTTCTTGTCTTCCACCCGCCATGAACACATGCATATCATTGATGAGGGAAAGGAGATCCTGCGCACACCGTTGAAGTGTCGTGGCATGCTCACGCTGGCCGGGACTCAGTGGACTATCCAGCAGGAGCTGCACTTTCCTGACGAGTTCATTCATTGGGGTCAGAATTTCATGGCTCATAATCGCTAGAAATTCTTCCTTCTGACGAAAGGTCGCCTCAAGATCGTCCCGAGAAAGAGCTGGCAGTATGTCCGCAGCCCGACTGACAATATTTGCTTGCAGACGCTCATTCGCGTCCCGCAACTCGGCTGTTCGTTGGCTCACGCTGAACGCGAGACTATCAATCTGCAGCTTGACGGAGCGTGCCAGATTCCATTTCTTCGTCAGCGCGTTCGCGAGTTGAACAACCTCGATGCTGTTGAAGGGTTTCATCAGGACCAGCAGCTTGTCGGTGTCTCCGATACGACGACTCACATCTTCCCATGGATGATCAGAATACGCGGAACAAATCACGATTTGGATGTCAGGATCGGCATACCACAGATGCTCGATGGTCTCGAGTCCATCCCATCCCGGCGGCATCCGCATGTCCACAAATGCCACCGCATACGGATTCCCTCTCTGATAAGCATTCTGAGCCAGACCGAATCCCTCTCGTCCCTGGCTCGCGAAGTCCAGCTCATAGCGTATTTGTGATGGAAGCGTTGGAACCTCTCCAAACAAGGCTGCCCGAGCTTGAGCCAATGAATCGGAATCGGCCGGCGGCATCAGGATCTTACGGAAATCCTCATGGATGTTACCGTTGTCGTCGATGACGAGAACGCGCCGATTGTCGGTAGCCTGATCGCTGTTCATGCTGCGGCTTCCACCACGACCAACGGGAGCTCCAGAGTGAACGTCGCACCACACCCCTCGCCCGCACTCTGCCCGTGCAACGTTCCGCCAAGATTTTTGGCAACAATGGCTGCGCTATGGAGCCCAAGTCCATCACCGGCCTTTCTCGTTGTAAAGCCTTGTGCAAACAGTCGAGGGAGATGCTCCGGTTTGACCCCGATGCCGGTATCGATCACCTCAAATTGAGTAAAGGCCTTAGCGGAAAGCACTCCGATGCGCAGCGTGAGACGGCGGGTGCCCCCCGAGTGTTCCACCATGGCGTTCTTCGCGTTGGTGATCAGGTTGACCAATACCTGCAAAACTTGGTGTCGATCCGTCATCATCATAGGGACTGGACTGTATTCCCGTACGAGTTGGATGTGGTATTTCTCCGGCTCGGGGAGCGCCATCACGACCGCCTGTTCCATGAGATCTTCAGCGGACGCAGGCTCACGGATATTCCCTGCGCGGGCAATATCTTGCTGTGACATGATCACTTGCTTGATGTGATCGACTTTCTTCACAAGCGAGTCGAGTTCACCTTGGATCGTCTGATGGCTTCCACTCAGAGACTCGGCCACCAAACCAAGATAGGACGGGATCTGCTTGCCCTTCGGGTCGACCGTCAAGAATTCCTGTAGATTGTCCTGATGCTCGTTGAACATCGATGCGATCCGACAGACATCGTCCACCATCGGCTTTTTGAGCGTTTTGAGAAGCGTATCCGTCGACACATTAATGCTGTTCAGCACGTTTCCTACGTTATGCAACACGCTTGACGCCACATCCGCCATACCCGCTTGGCGCGAGGCATTCATGAGTTGCTGGTACAGCTTTTCCTTTTCCGCCTCAGCTTTTTTCCGCTGATCCATCTCGACGTGCAAATTCGTATTCGTGGCCTCGAGTTCCTGGTTCTTCTGTAAAATTTGGATACGTGACGCCTCTAATTCACTGTTCGCATCCTTGAGTTGAG
>JANPKE010000057.1:0-8079 GCA_031425875.1 Nitrospirota bacterium | reverse complement strand
GTGGATATCGTGGAGTTCGACCCGGTCGTTGTCCGAATGGCTGAAGAGTATTTTGAGTATCGCCCGCCGGCGAACCATCACGTCTTCGTGAAGGATGGACGAGCCTTTCTCAACGCGACGGATCACACCTACGATGTCATGTGGATCGATGCGTTCGCGCGAGACATGATCCCTTTTCATCTCACCACGGCCGAGTTCTATTCCTTGGTACGAAGGCACCTGAACCCGGAAGGAATCGTCGCGGTCAACCTGGCGTCATCCGGTAAAGCAGGCGACCTCGCTCGAGCCGCTGCGGTGGTTCAAACCATGCGACAGGCCTTTCCAGCCCTCACCACATTCGCGGTCGAGGGGCCGTGGAAAACAGGAATGACCCCAGCCAAGAATCTGATCTTCTTTGGAGGCCGTCCAATTGAGCATGAATCAGAAAGCAGTCTTGCGGCGAAGGTCACGGACATGGCGATGAACCAGCGCCTGCCGATGGAAACAATCGCGTTGTTGAGTACTCGCCGAACCGAACCCTGGCCACCTGGCGTCGTCTTGAGCGACGATTTTGCCCCCTATGACCTTCTCCTGGGGCGAGAACGATCACAATTGGTGGAATAAGAACACGCTTCTCCGAGTCTATTCGTTGGGATGCTGAGCGGGCCGAGTGGCTCCCTGTTCATGGCAGCCGCTCCAGGTGTGAATGCTTTGGTCACCGACCTCGACGAGCAGTCGAAGCACCTCGGTGATTTCCGTCTGTCTTTTGAGGAAATACCGAGCGGCGGACCCCTTCTTCTTGCCAACTCTCACGGTAAGAATGCGGTGATCCCGAAGCGCAAAGACATCCTCATCGGTCTCGTCGTCTCCCACGTAGAGAGCCGTGCTGCAGTCAAGTCTGCGCATGTACTCCAGCAATGCCGTCCCCTTGTGTGACGCCGTAGGCGGCATCACATTGACGACGGATTTTCCAAGAACAATCCGAGGCGGAGGAGAGAGTTCGGCAACGATTCGAGAGATAAGCGCCCGGGCCGCATCTCGCTGATCGACCGTTCGATAATGGAATGAGAGCGAATAGGATTTATTCTCGACGACCACACCGCTTCGAGTCAGCTCATCCTGAAATCGTCTGGTGATCAATTGCAGCCATCCGGAATTAATCTCTCGGACTTGCTGGATATCCTCCTGACGCGTGTGAGGGCCTTCTGAACCATGGTTCCCGATCAAGTGAGGCACGGCCGTCCCGACACGTGAGCGCAAATCCTCCACGGAGCGTCCCGAGATAACGGCGGTGGGAGCGCACTTCGCGAGTTTCTCAAGCCAGAAACGGATGGGGCGCGATAGCCGCGCCGCATGGTGCTCTTGGACGATCTTTGCCAGAGTCCCGTCAAAATCAAAGGCATACAGAGAACGACCCTTTCGGAGCGCTCCGAGGTCGCTTCGTCCTGTTTCCGTCAATACATAGTCCATCGTCTATCCATCAACTCAATAAACTCGGCCGCCGCACCTGTTGCATGACTCGCTCCTTTTGTCTCATCCGTGCGGCATCGATGAGCATGCGACCGGCCCAGCGATACACATTGAACTCCTGGATCAATCCACGCATGCTCTGCATCCTGGCCCGCTGCTCCACCTTCGGCATCGTCAGGCCAAGGTGAAGCGCGGCCGCAAATTGATCGATGTCGTAGGGATTGATGACGAGCGCCTCCGTCAGTTCCCGAGCGGCTCCAGTGAATTGACTCAGAATCAATACTCCCTGCTCGTCATCCCGGGCACCGACGAACTCTTTAGCGACCAAGTTCATGCCATCATGGAGACTGCTGACCACACAGAGGTCTGCTCCGCGGTAACACTCGCAGACCTGAGACGCCTCGTGATGCTGAATCCGCAAGCAGATCGGTTCATACCCGTCACGCCCAAACCGCTTGTTGATCTGCTCGGCTAATGCAGAGACCTGGCTAGTAAAATGTTGGTACTGCTCAATCATGGAGCGGCTGGGAGCAGCAATCTGAATAAAGGTAAACTTCCCAATCCATTCGGGCTGGAGTTCCAGCAATCGTTCCACAGCCATGAACCGCTCCAGGATCCCCTTCGTATAATCAAGACGTTCGACCCCCAGGCCGATGAGGCGATCAGGAGGCATCCCACACAGCTCCCGCAACCTGGTTCGGCATTCAGGGACCGGCGGTTGGTCGCGTAACCATTGCAGCGGCCACTCGATGGAAATCGGATAGGGGTTGACCGCTGTCATCTTCCCCCCATAGGACACCGTTGAGCTGTTTCGATCGATGCGTGCCTCGAGTATCCGATCGACACAGTCGATGAAGTTGTTGCAGTGAACTCTGGTATGGAATCCCAGAATGCTGCTACCGAGCAGCCCTTCCAGAATTTCCTGCCTCCAGGGACAGATCCCGAAACTTTCCGCGTTGGCCCAGGGAATATGCCAGAACATGATGATCGTTGCGGTCGGCAATCGATCTCGAATGAGTTTCGGAACCAGGGCTAAATGGTAATCCTGAACGAGTACGACCGGATTGTCGGTCGTGGCCTCTTCGTAGACCGCTTGAGCAAAGCGCTCATTAACCGCGACATAGTGCTTCCAATCGGATGAACGGAATGTGGGCCGGACGTGGGCGATATGGCAGAGCGGCCACAACCCCTCGTTGGCAAACCCGTAATAGTATCCGGCCTCTTCTTCGGCGGTCAGCCACACACGCCGAATCTCATAGGTGGGATGCGCCGGTGGAACACCGACATGGTTGCGGCCGTCCACCACCTCTCGATCCGCGGATCCGTTCCCATGCGCAACCCATGTCCCGGAGCAGGCTCGCATTACCGGTTCAAGCGCCGACACTAGCCCGCTCGCCGGCACCTGCACGACGATTTTCTGATCTTGCCAAAAGTGGGCATAGGGCTGCCGGTTGGACACAATCAGCACCTGATCGCCCGCGAACTGTTCATGAAGAATGGACTTGAGGCTGGTCGGAGACCAGGAAATCTGAGTCTCATCACGCATGCGGCGATCAGTTTCAAGAGCCTGAACCAACGAGCGTAAGTCCTTCGCCAGTGGCTGGAGTTCCGGAGCATGTTGCTCCTGCGTCAGAGGGCTCAGTAGTCTTTCTCCTTTGACCATGGCTCGAACCCCCGCCACCCACTCTTTCCAGCTGAAGTGTGCGACCAACACCGTGACGAGCGAGATGACCGCCGTCAGCCCCGCAAATAAATAAAAGACGTACCGTTTCGTATCGCTGCTCCGTTGTTGGATAAACCGCATGTCGTGGAGAAGGAGAAGCCGTCCAAGCCGGCGCCCGTTGGATTCGATTGACGCCGACATGATATGGAGCGGTCCACTACTGAAAGACCGCAGGGTTGAAGAATTGGGCGCGAGGTTCTGCGTATCCCGACAGGTGACATCCTGCGGATAGGCCTGAGTCTCATAGAGCAGGCGATTCTCGATGTCGCAAAAGCCCAGGGCGTACAGCCGCTCATCCTGAATGATACGCGTAAAATAGGCAGAGATCTTGTCTCTAGAGTTGGTGACCAGAAGCTCCGCCAGCGGTCCTTCCATGGTATTGACCATGAGTTTGGATCGCATATCGAGATCCCGGACAAACCATTTCAATTCAAGTGAATCGACAAGTGGGATGACCCCATAGGCGATCACGGCCAATACGATCACCAAGGGAAGGACAAACCGCAGAGAGAGCGCAAGCAGCCTCATATGAAACAAGTTAGTTTACTTTCGCAGAGAAATCAAATATGGTCACCTCGTGTATCAGTACGGCCTCATCGGAAACTGCCAAATTTCCGCGCTGATCAGCGCACACGGGTCTCTCGACTGGCTGTGCCTCCCGAGACCAGACAGCCCACCAATCTTCGGGAAAATTCTGGACCAGGAGGGTGGCCAGCTTTCCATTTCCGCATCCGTCCCGTCCTCGGAAACAACCACGACACAGCAATACCTCCCAAACACCAACATATTAGTGACCACCGTCTCGTTATCCAACGGGGACGCCTTCCGGATTACCGACTTTTGCCCTCGCTTCCTGCAATATGGCCGCATCTATCGTCCAGCCGCCTTATTTCGAATTGTCGAGCCGCTGAGCGGATCACCGTCGATTCGTGTCAGTTGCCAGCCGGTCTCCGGTTGGGAGAAAACGCCGGTTCGGCCTGTCCGCGGCAGCAGCCACCTTCGGTATGATATTCGAGGAGACTACTTGCGGCTGCTCACGAATATGCCGCTGACCTACCTCTGCGGGGAAACACCGGTCCTCCTGACGTCGAAGATGTACTTCGCACTGACATGGGGACTCGGGATTGAAGATGATCTCGTCAAAGTCAGTCACGAATTTCTCGATCAGACGACCAAATACTGGCGGACCTGGGTCAAGCAGTGCTCGATCCCGGTCATCTATCAGGAGGAGGTCATCCGCTCGGCCCTCGCACTGAAACTCCAATGTTATGAGGACACCGGAGCGATTCTCGCCGCCCCCACCACCAGCTTGCCCGAGGAACCAGGCGGGCCTCGAAATTGGGACTATCGCTACTGCTGGCTGCGCGATGCCCATTTCTCGCTTTCGGCGTTTCACAATCTCGGCCAGTTTGAAGAAATGGAAGGCTTCCTGAAGTTTCTCCTGAATGTAGGTTATGCCTCTGAGCAATCGCATGATCGCTTGGCACCGGTGTATAAACTCAGTCAGGATCTGCCTCTTCCGGAAACTGAGCATGCCAACTGGCAAGGCTTTCTTGGAAGCCGGCCCGTACGAAGCCATAACCAGGCAGCCGAACATGTACAGAGCGACGTCTACGGCGAAATGATTCTCACGCTGGCTCCGATCTTCTTTGACAATCGATTCATTGACCTGCGGACGAAGGATCATGAAGCGCTGGTCGCTAATTTGGTCCGCCTCTGTGAACGAAGCATCTCTCAGCCGGATGCCGGACCATGGGAGATTCGTAATGGCTGGAAGGAGCATTCGTTCACGAATCTCATGTGTTGGGCCGGACTAGACCGGGCCTACCGCATGCAGCGGGCTGGGTTTCTCCTTGATCTACCGACCAACCTAGACACGGCCCGCGCGCGAGCAGCAAATGCTTTATTGCAAGCCACCAAGGACAAAGCCCTCCGGAATGGGCCGACTGACGAGAGTTACGACGCCTCCTTAGCCCAATTGGCCATTCTCGGATTTCCAGATCGAGAGGTGTGCGATACGACGATCACGCAGATCAAGCAAGCCCTCGCCGTGCGCCAAGACGGAAAGGAAACGGGGTTTTTCTTCCGCTACCTCCGGCAGGACGATTTCGGCAAGCCTCAGTCGAGCTTTGTCATTTGCTCATTCTGGGTCGTTCAAGCGCTCGCCAAACTGGGTCGTCTCGCTGAGGCGAAGCAGATCATGAACCAGATTCTCACCGGAGCCAATGGCGTCGGGCTCTTTGCCGAACACTTTGTGCCGGAAACTCGCGTCCAACTCGGAAACTTCCCGCAGGCCTATTCCCACGTCGGCTTGATCAACGCCGCGTTCGCCGTCAGCCCGCCATGGAGCGATGTGCTGTAGCAGCACAGTAAACGTATCCGCCCTCTTCCGTTAGGCGCATTCCCGAAACAGAAAGTTGAGTCTCTGCAATAAGTGCTGCCGTGAGAGGCTTATCATTCTCCTTTTAATCCCATAAAGCATAGAAGAGGTGTCGGGTCATCCCAAGGAAAGCATACTGGTGGGTTGAAGACTCTTTCCGGCGGCGTCAATAAAGGGATGAGCCGCCGGAACGCACAACGTGCGGTGTCCCCCTCACTTACAGTCTGTCTCTAGATAGTTACATACGCCCGCGACCCTGAGCAGATAGCACAGCGGCGGAGAAGTCAGAAGCCGATGCCTACGAGGCTCGCCACTGGCGGAGGAATCGCTGGCTTGTGGAGTCTGTCGTGCATTCCTTTGTGGCGGGCACAAGCAGAAGCGGAGGAACCGACTAAGTGGGATGATCACCTATCGTTTTTCCCAGGTGCAAATGATGATGCATATGCATAGGGTGATCGTTACCGGTTCAATAGAATAACCGCATGACTATTTACTAGGGAGTAGACTAATGAACACTATCAAATTGTGGGGCTTACTGTTCGGGACGTTAATATTCTCTGGCTGCGTCACAGAGGCAACAGTAGAACTTACCAAGGCTCCATTCGATGCAACTACAGCGTTGACGAATGGCACATCGAACGCCGTAGGCGAACTCCTGGAGCCAACACAAAAATTCCTATCTAGCACCACTCCGGGAACAGTCGCGATTGACCGCCTCACGCGTGCCAGGGAGAAAACTGAGCTCTTTGTGGGCTATTCATATGAGCACTTGCGGGCCGACAGTGCGCGAGGATCCGGAGAGCACATTGCTTCTCTCGCTGTCTTGGCAGGAATTCCTTCAGATCGCCGTTCTCGATTTCAAGAGAACATGCGCGAAGCCTATGCGACGATGTTTAACGACTCTCTTCCGACCCGTGAAGCAAGAGTTCGCGTTGTGAATGCAGCATGGTCGGAAGGATTTGGAAGACTGGAATCCGATACAATCAGGCACCAAGAGACCGGTCTTTCCGATATTGATCTGAAGGTTAGCAGGCCTCGAAACGCAGCTTCTCTCATGTCCCTGCGATGAGCAATGTATGTGGGGGCGAGTGCTTCTCTTGCGTGGCTTTTTGGCGTGACCGATTTCACTGGCTTCCTTATCGGTGTCGAGGATGATAGACCGGCATGGTTGTGGCCTCCTCATTCGTTGATTGCACCGGAGAGAAAACTCAGATCAGATGTCAGCCCGTTGGGGTCTTCCCCTAGCAGATCGGATAATGGTCGGTGGTCCATGGACCTCGTTTACCCTCCTGTTGGCCAACAAGGCTCGCCGTCCGTTCAGCCTCGACTATCGCCTACGGCGGCACGATGGGGAATATCGCTGGGCGATCGATGCGGGACGCCCTCGTGTTGGGTCCAACGGCGAGTTTCTCGGATATATCGGGTCGGTGCTCGACATCTCGGACCGAGTGTCGGCGGAAGAAGCCTTGCGCGCGAGCGAGCAAGGGACGAAACGTGCGCGCGACTACGCCGAAGCCACGCTCCGCACCTCGCCCGTGCCCCTGCTAGTGTTGGAACACGATTTCCGTGTACATACCGCCAACGACGCGTTCTATCACACGTTCCAGGTCAATCCTGCTGAAACGCACGGCCGCCTTGTGTATGAATTGGGCAACGGCCAGTGGAACATTCCGAAGCTGCGCGAATTGCTCGAGCGCATTCTGCCGCAACACACGGTGTTCACAAATTTCGAGGTGACGCACAAATTTGAATCCATCGGGCACCGCACCATGCTTCTCCATGCTCGCCGAATGGATAATGATTCGGAGAGGTCTGAGCGCATGGTGCTTGTCATCGAAGACATTACCGAGCGCAAGCGGGCGGAGAAGGCGCTGCTCGATGCCAAGGGGTATGCTGAGTCCATTATCAGCGGCTCGCCGTTCGGGCTCTATGTGGTCGATGCTGATTTCCGCATCGCGCAGGTGAACACCGACGCGCTGAACGGTGCCTTCATCAACGTGCGCCCGGTGATCGGCCGGTCGTTCGACGAAGCGGTGCGCATTCTCTGGCCTCAGGATGTCGCCGAAAAGGTTATCCAGATCTTTCGCCAGACGCTGGAGACGGGTGAGCCCTACTATTCAAAGGACTTCATCAATCCACGCCCCGACACCGAACAGATTGAGGGGTACGAATGGCAGCTGCGGCGCATTGCGATGCCCGACGGGCGGCCTGGTGTGGTGTGCTATTACTTCGATTCGACTGCGCTGCGAGAGTCCGAGCGACATCTGCGTGAGAGTGAGGAGAAGTTGCGCTCGTTCGCCCAGCAATTGGAGCAGCGCGTGGCCGAACGCACGCAAGAATTGGCGCAGTCGGAAGATCGGCTCCGGACATTGGCGACGGAGTTGAATCTAGCGGAGCAACGCGAGCGTAAACGGCTCGCCACGGAGCTGCACGATCATCTCCAGCAGACCTTGGTGCTCGGCAGGCTCATCGTGGGCCAAGGCAAACGGGTGGCCGCAGCCGTGCCAGGCACCGTTGACGTGCTGAA
>JANPKE010000056.1:0-1948 GCA_031425875.1 Nitrospirota bacterium | reverse complement strand
GGCTTTGTTCGGACGTCTTGAATAATGTTCCAGACTCTCAGGACGTCGAGTGTCAGTGTCGCGCCGTACGTGGGACCGTAGTCTCGCTCCACGATGTTTCCCATACTATCGTTCCAGGTTTCGAACCGTACGGGGCCGGCGGAGGCCGCTATGGACCAGGCAAAATGCTTCTGGCTGTCTCCCGATGTATTGACGAAGATCCCGGTGTCCCACATGAGCGCAAATTCGATTTCCCAGGTCGGGATGGTTTCGCCCTTCTCGGTGGTCCTGTACTGGCCTATGGCAATCGACGGCTGCACCAGCCCCGCAGTATTTCTCACAGCATGAAGTGCAGACCCGTCGCTCTGATAACTGATCCGTCCCATAGCGGAGGCCCGGACATTGATATCGCCCCACTTCTCCGAACGCCAGACCGACGGAGTGATCTGCAATCGCCGTACACCGGCTCGCAGAAATCCCTGTTGATAAATGGTCCCAACGGAAAATCCTCCCCCCGCAAAGAACACCTTTCGGTCGAATAGGGAAATCCATCGCGTCACCGAACCATCGATCATCGCGTCGGTCTCAATACGAGGATTCACACTTGGAACGTTCGGAAGTCCGCGAAGTTGATGAACCAATTTATTTTGGAGGTATTGAGTAACTTCATCCCCCGTGGGGCTGATCCCGGCTGTCAGATTGGTGCTCCAATCTTTCCACGCCCCACCCCAATGTTGGGTCCAGCTCATCGTGATCAGATTGAACCCAAGTGTGGTCCCTACCGTGGAATCATACCTATTCCCTAGCCCATCGAACGGGGTAAACCGATTGAGGGTAAGGCCTCCTGTAATTGTGGAGTGCTGGTCGGGGAACGACATACTTCCCCAATGGACAGATGGTGCAGGAGTTTCACTCCATGCCGGACGGGGCTGAAATCCTACGAGCAAGATAATAGCGAGCAGGACAACCAATCCGCCCCTCACCCAATGATCGATCGTCGTCATCATTAGATGAAGTCTCCGTACCGGCGTGTACCTATAGCAATTATTTTGGAGTCGATAAACCACCGTGCAAGGAAGTATCTGGCCATGACAACATCCTCTCTTGAGCTAGGGAGATGAATCCTCCACAGACGTGGGGGGCATTCTACACAACACCGACAGACATGGCGACCCATGATTTGATGAGGCACGAGAGCAACCCTTCGTTTTGAGGATCTAATCTGGCCTCTAGCTGGCGCTTCTCCCTCGACACACCTCTCGATCCTATGCTAGCTTACGCGTTCGTTTTTCTGTGCTCATCCTTTCCACCCGAGCCGACAGGCGCAAACATGTTCAAGAAGATCTTAATCGCCAATCGCGGTGAAATTGCCATGCGGATCATCCGCGCCTGCCGCGAATTGAACATCGCCACCGCCGCCATCTATTCCGAAGCGGATTCGACCGGGATCTACGTGAAGAAAGCGGACGAATCCTACCTGGTCGGGCCTGGGCCTGTGAAGGGGTTCTTGGATAGCAGGCAAATCGTGGACTTAGCCAAACGGATCGGCGCCGATGCCGTCCATCCCGGGTACGGGTTTCTGTCTGAAAATGCGGAGTTCGCGGAGCTCTGCCAGGCGTCCGGCATCACGTTCATCGGCCCGTCTACCCATGCCATTACCCTGATGGGCAGCAAGGTCAAGGCGCGCGAGCTTGCCGAATCAGCGGGCGTCCCGATCGTGCCCGGTACGGATGGGGCTATTACCACCGTCAAAGAAGCCCTGGCTTTCGCAAAACAAGCGGGCTATCCGGTCATGATCAAGGCGAGCGCCGGCGGCGGCGGTCGCGGGCTTCGCGTGGTCCGGTCCGACGAGGAGCTGCGAGAGAACATGGAGGTCGCTTCGCGCGAGGCCCAGGCCTCCTTCGGCGACGGCAGCGTCTTCATCGAAAAATATATCGAGCGGCCGCATCATATCGAGTTCCAAATACTG
>JANPKE010000055.1:0-5953 GCA_031425875.1 Nitrospirota bacterium | reverse complement strand
ATAATCGTGTTGCGCATCACGCCCTGCAAGCGAGAACGAATGACCTCCTTCGGTCTCAAGAACGACTCCGTGCGTTAGCCAGTGACCTGACATTGACGGAGCAGCGGGAGCGGAGAAAGCTCGCCACTGAACTCCATGACTATCTCGCTTGCAGGGCGTGATGCGCAGCACGATTATCGTCCCGCAGTCGCTTTTGCTCTAGGGCTTGTGCTACCGCGGAACCCAGACGATCCGGCCTATCTTTCATGAGATAGTCGGCTGCTCCGTGATGGAGTAGAGCGACTGCCTGTTCCTCACCGATGGAACCGGACACAATAATGAAGGGAAGATCAACTCCACGGCGGCGCAGATGATGCAACGCATCCATCGCGCTAAATCCAGGCATGGCATTATCAGACAAAATGACATCATAAGGGTGATCAAGCTGTGCAAGGTATGCGTCCTCGGAGTCCACCCGTCGGCAGTCGGGATCGTACCCTGCTCGCTTGAGCTCGCGCACCATCAATTCAGCGTCATGCTCCTCATCTTCCAGTAACAAGACACGCAGCGGTTTACTCATTGTTGCCTCCACAAAAGCTCTTCAGGCGCTGGTTGGTATCACGTAAGACCCTGGTTCAAAACCAACCAGTACACATTCAGTTGCCGCACTGCCTCCACAAATTGATGAAAGTCCACCGGTTTGACGATGTAACTATTCACACCTAACTTGTAGCTCTCGACCACGTCCCGCTCTTCGCGCGACGAGGTCAGAATGACGACCGGAATCGACTGGGTGCGGGGGTCCGCCTTGCATCGGCGCAAGACTTCTAGTCCGTCGACTTTCGGCAATTTCAGATCGAGAAGAATGAGTTTTGTCTGATAACCCGCATCACGATTATCATTGGTGCCGGTGTTGAAGAGCCACTCCAGCGCCTCGGCGCCATCCCGAACGACATGGATATGATTCGCCAAATGATATTGATCAAAGACCCGAAGGGTCAGCTCAACATCATCCGGATTATCTTCAACCAAGAGGACTGAGATGTACTCCGGCCCCGTCGTATTCATAGACCCTTTCGAGCGTCAGGGACATCGTTGCTCCCCCGTCGACTCGCCCTTCCGCCGATACCCGGCCGCCATGACGCTTGATGATGCGTTGAACGATCGCCAGACCCACTCCGGTACCTTCGAATTCCTCCGCGCGGTGCAGGCGCTGGAACACACCGAACAATTGATGGACATATCGTTGATCGAATCCGACCCCGTTGTCGCGAATCCAATACACGACCTCCTTGGAATGCTGGGGGTCTCCGCTCCAGCCGATCTCGATTCGCGCACTGTCCCGGGGACGGGTGTATTTCAATGCATTGGATAGCAGGTTGCTCCACACCTGCTTGAGCAGACGACGGTCGGCCCGACAGCGCGGCAGATCGTTCACGATGAACTCGATTGTACGCCCTTCTCGCTCCTGCTGAAGCTCGAGCCAGGCTTCGTTGATGATAACCTTGGGGTCGATGGCACGAAGCTCCATGGAAGAACGCGACAAGCGCGAGAAGGTCAACAGATCGTCGATCAATTCTCCCATCCGATCAGCTCCATTGGCAATAACGCCCAAACATCGGCGAGCCTGATCATTCAGCGTAGGACCGTGATCTTCGATGAGGATTTTGACAAACCCGTTGATTGATCGCAGGGGTGCCCGAAGGTCATGAGAAACAGTATAACTGAACGCCTCCAGTTCTTTGTTAGCCTCAAGGAGCGCCTGCTCCGCCCGTTTGCGCGCGGTGATATCTCGAGAGACCGAAAGAATGTGCACAATCCTTTCGCCGTCTCGCACTGGACCGACTTTGACATCCCACCATTTAGGCGTGCCCTTTACCGACGGGCAATACCCCTCAAAGGAGCTGGAGTTCCCGGCAAGCGCCTCTTTCACGGACTGTGCGATTTCCTTCTGCATGGGTTCGGGCCACAGCGACGACCATTCGCGACCACAGACGAGTCCAAAGTCATCGATTTCCATCGTGCACTGCCCCGGTGGGTTCATATGGCGTAACTTGCCTTCGAGATCGAGCACTTTGACACAGTCCGTGCTGGCACCCATGAGGCTCCGGTTGAACGCCTCGCTTTCACGCAGCGCCTCCTCGGCCCGTTTGCGCGCGGATATATCTCGGACGGTTTCAGAGACTCCAATCACCCGTCCTTTGAGTAGCACCGGCGAGACTGTGATAGACACGTCCACCAGACTTCCATCTTTCCGGAGACGCTGCGTTTCCGTATGGCTGGAAACCTGCTCGAGCAGCACGGTTTCAAGCAGTGCGGTCGATTCCTTGAGCCGTTCAGGAGGCACAAATAACCATTTGGGTTGCCCGACGGCCTGAGCCTCCGTCCACCCCAACAATTTCTCGGCACCCTTGTTCCATGTGAGAATGCGCGCGTCCGGCGAGAAGGAAATGACGGCATCATCGGTCGACTTCACGATCGCAGCCAGATGCGCCTGTTGCCGTTCCGCTGCTTTGAGAGCCGTAATATCACGCGTAAAACACCGGGTATGACTAAAGCGGCCTCGTTTCCATGAAACATTGGCGACAATGGACACATCGCGAGTGGTTCCGTCCTTACAGAGGAGTTTGACTTCATGGTTGTACAGCGTGTGCCCGGCGGACAAGGCATTCAACATATGTTCGACCGCCGGAGGGTCGACATGGAATTCGCGAATGTGGTGGCCGACGTACTCCTCTCGGTCGTAACCCAGTAACTCCAACTCCGCTCGATTGGCCCAGAGAATCGTTCCATCAGGACCTTCTCCATGCAGGCCGATCGCGGCTCCCTCTAGAAAATCGCGCAAGTCAGCTTCGTTCAGGCGCAGCGTTTCTCGCTGTTCCATCATGTGTCGCAATAACCATGTCGTCAATCCCAGGCCCCCTATGCCGATCAGCCAATTGACGAGTGCAATGAATGGATCAATCCCGGGAGGCGCGATCCAGAATCCCAGGAACATCAATCCTGCACATATGGCGCCTATGATGTAGATGAAGGAAGAAGAGTGACGGTCCGACATGCCACTGGCGATCCACAAAGGAAAGAGATAGAGCATCCAGACGACGAATCCCAGCGGGGTCATACTGTCGAGAAGAAATATTGCACCGATACTGAGCACCAAGACAACCCACGTCCAGCGAGGGCCCGGGGTGAAGGCGCATGAAGGCGTCCTCAAGCGATGGATGGACTGCGCAATATTCCCGAACAATGGTGGTTTCAATAGCATGGTCCGATGCCTCCACCCGGAGGGGTGGCATTGTGCTGTTTTGCGAGATCCTCGTGTAGTGAGCCGGAAGGAAGATAGGTGATTCGTCCCAGTAGGCCTACTAGGCAGATCCCTAGCGTTGTTGCGGTCTTAGGCTTTCATCGGTGGGAGACGCGATCTATAAAGCTAACGCGAGATGGATAGAAATGCTCGAGCGTCGACAAGCATCCGCCACGTACTACCCCGAACGCGGCAATGCATGCCGCTTCAAGCTATCCTCGAATAGATCCCGGTTGATCGCTTGGCCCGCAATGGCTCCCTGCCCGGCCGCGATGATCATCTGGCAGTTCGCCGGAGTCACGCATCCCGCCGCGTAGAGTCCCGGCACGGTCGTCTGCAGATAATGGTCGACGATGACTTGACCGTCCTCATCCAGCTTCGCGCCGGCGCTTTCTGCCAGATCGTTATGAACGACATCGCCTCGTGTCGTAAACGCTCCCTCTACATTCACGGAACCACCCTGCTCAAAGATGATGGCTCTCAGCCGTCCATTCTCGTGCAGTACGGAACCGATGCGATCGTGTCGGATCGGTACCGCATATTCTTCGAGCCATCCGGCATGGTCTGCATCCCATCGAGGCGTGTGTCCGTTCGTGCAGATCATCACGCTCGACGTGAACAGCAGCATAGCAAGCGCATAGTCCGCCGCTTCATTATTCCCACCGAGGATGGCGATCTGTTTGCCTTGCACGCGATAGGCATCGCAGTCTTTACAAAAAAACAGGCTTTGCCCCAAACATTCTCTCACGCCGGGAATCTCCGGTGGGAGATGCGTCAAACCGGTGGCGAGGAGCACGCGCCGGGCACGATACACAGCGCCTGCTCCGCTGAGGCAGAAGGTATCGCCGTCATGATTCAACGAACGAATATCGTCCTCGATCACCGCGATCTCGAAGCGAACGACCTGCTCCATCCCTCGCGCGAGGAGGTCCTCGCCGGCGATTCCGTCGGGAAAGCCCAGATAGTTCTGGACATCGGCTTCCCATTTGGCCATGGATCGATTCGTGTGGATGAGCAGCGTCTCGCGCCGGCTTCGGCCGAGGTAAATGGCCGCGGACAGTCCCGCTAATCCCCCTCCAATGATGATGACCTCATGCGTCTGCATCTGCCTGTCCGTCATCGATCAATTCGCCATTTCCTGTCGCCATTTCCTGAAAAATACCGGTCTGTGAAAATATGGTGAGCTCACAGATGACTTGCACATATCGTGTTCTCCACTCCGACTGTGAGGCAAAATGCGCAGGCATGTCGATGGACTGTTGATAGAGATTCGCGGTGGACAGTGCCCATTGCCTGGCGATGTCCAGGCCGTCTCGCATGCTCAACAGCTCGAGCCGTTTTCGTTCAGTTATCACGGAGCTCAATCACGCAATCGACCACCACGGATTACCGTTTCCGGGTGTACGTGATCTCCATTATTAACATCTGGGTGCCGTTCCCATGCGGCCCATACATCTCAAGGATTTGAGTGTTGGTGTCAGGGAATTTCCAGACGGCGCGCTGCTTCATGGAGCCTTCAAATGGATCCACAAGAGAGCCGTGCAAGGTGATGGTTTTCCCGTCGGCACCGGCCGTGCCTTCCATGGAAAAGATGCCGGTTCCCAACGAATCGATCCACGTCGTCACATACTTTTTGGCGACGTTGTCATAGCCCTGCATACCGATACCGGTAAAGGGATGTCCCATCATCGTGCCTGTGCAATCCTGCTGCACATAACGGCCATCGAGCAGCACGGTATATTCGCACATGCCTGTGGATTCCGTCGGTGGCTTGCCGGGCTCCATCCATTCCTTCGTAAGTGTCGTCCAAGTGCCTGCGAGGCTAGCCAGTCGCTGATGAGGTTCACCGGGCGTGGCCAATGTCCGGTAGGTATCCAGCATCACCTGCGGATCAACGGCCTTTTTAGCCTGTGTCTCCTTCGCCAGGGCTGGAGAGGATAGCCACAACAAACTCAGCACCGTGAGAAGGGGCAATGTGCGAGGCATAAGATTCTCCGTGAACACTGCTGAACTGAACGTGGTTCGTGCGCGCGTTTGCATCATGACGTTGATAGTGGTACCGCATGAAACACGGCACTCCCCCCACCAATAGAACAGCCATTTTCAGGCGATTCAACTGGCCGAATCCCTAGGGGTACGCGTAGGTTACACCAACCATCCGACCCTGGACACATCCGATCTGGTATCAGCCGGGGTGTCGTGCGCGAATCGGCCGCCTTATCCCAATCTTGAATTGGTCCACTTTGTTGCCGGACGACGGTGTCATGTCCACAATAATATAAGGCACTGCGCGTCTAGGGAATCGACTAGGTGTGGAAGAAGGAAGCCTGTGCTAAAAACCTGTCTATGTTGACGACCAAACAGCTCACGATCGCTATAGAACGTCCAGGCCCGGATCCGGGTCCTATGCCACCTGATCCGAATCCTTTTCCCTCACCACAACCGCCCCTCCCCGATCCATCACCGTCACCCATACCGCCCGTTCCGCGCCCCCCTATCCCACAGCTGTAAGCGGATTGAATGTGGAGCGATGGCGCGACACCAACCCGCATTTTCACGCATAGGCGGGACGGCATGCAGAGGCGGAGTTCAACCTAGAGACAGACCTAGTGCCTTTGCGGGAAAAAACGCGATACATACAAGTGACTGGTGTCGTGATAACAACGAACA
>JANPKE010000054.1:0-4493 GCA_031425875.1 Nitrospirota bacterium | reverse complement strand
TCAGATCGTCATCGGAGTTGGTGACGATCCGTTTGGTGAAGGAGTCCCACAGCACGGGAACTGTAATACGTCCGATATAGTTCAAATCCGTGGCTTTATAGGCTTCTCGAAGAAACTGGAATCCATTGATGGGGTCGGGGGAATGTCCTGCGCCTTCGCGAAACACCCATCCTCGCTCATCACGAATGGGATCCACGACGGTCATACCGATCACAGTCTCAAGCTTCTTGAGCTTACGCACAATGATCGTGCGGTGGGCCCAGGGGCAGGCCCATGACACGTAGAGATGGTAACGCCCAACAGCGGCGGGATAGCCCGAACTACCGTCGGCTGTCACCCACCTCCGGAACACATCTGGCTGGCGCGTAAACTCACCGGTTGGCGATTGCTCGTCTGGAAATTGGGCTCGAACTTCCATACAGCGGCACTTCCCCATGAAATTAGTATCTCATATTCCCAACCACTGGCGCAGAGGAGTCTCTCCGCATGACTGTCGCATTTCGCGACAGCATCAAGTGTTCACAGTAGCAAAAGGCGACGAATATCAGGCATTGCATGAGAAATACACCGTATTCGGGAGGCATGCCCCGTGCGAGAAGCTCACAGTCGGAGGGCGAGTGAATCTGAGGTCGAAGGGTGGACCAAGGAGGTGGGATTTGTGGCTCATACCTGCCTGAATCAGCGCACGCTTAGACTGTTTGCTCAAGTCATACGTGGCCTGGTGGTTTGCGTGATCCTAGCGGCGGGCATCGCCTGCGAAAACAAACCGGCAGAGACCTCCACGGTCAAATCGGACTTGCCTTCTGCGCGAGCGGGGTTGTTGCACCTCACGCCGGAAGAGTTGTCGCGGATGCAGCTGGAACTTGTATCGGTAGCGCAGGGGCAGCTTCTTTCACATCGTGAGTATCCCGCGACGGTCCAGGCGAACCAAAATGAATTGGCTGAGGTCACCACTCTGATCCGGGGCCGGGTTGTGAAAGTCCATGTCGACGTCGGGCAGGATGTGAAAAAGGGCGCTCTTTTGGCGATGCTCCATAGTGTGGACCTGGGCGTCGCGGAAGGAGACTATCTCAAGGCTGGGGCAAGGCTCCATGAAGCGGAGCTAGCGCATCTCCGTGCCAAGGATCTGTATGAAAACAAGGCCATCAGTCTCGCTGAACTGCAACGACGCGAGGCTGCCATGAAGACGGCGCGCGCCGAAGTCCGTGAGGCACAAAACCGTCTCCAATTGCTTGGTGTGCCGACGGATGAGATCAACAGACTTGATCGGGAATTGACGATTAAGGCCGACATGCCCCTACGCGCACCGTTCGATGGGCGAGTGATCACACGCAATCTCACGCGGGGAGAAGTAATCGAAACAGAACAGAAGCTTTTTACTGTGGCCAATCTCACGGATGTGTGGGTGATCGGCAACGTGCCGGAGAAGGACGTGCGATTCATCCGCAAGGACCAGAAAGTCACCGTGGTCGTGGCGGCCTATCCCCATGCGATCTTCAGCGGGACCATCACCTATGTCGGAGACGTGCTTGATCCCGCAACCCGAACCATGAGCCTCCGGGTCACCGTGCCGAATCCCGATCGACTGTTGAAGCCGGAAATGTTCGCCATCATCAGCGTGTTGGCAACTCCAAGTTCGGACGTGCTGAGCGTTCCGCTAGCGGCTGTTCAGGATGGGCCTGCCGGTAAGATGGTATTCGTTCAACGGGAGCCCGGCGTGTTCGAGCCACGGCCAATCAAGTTGGGGAATGAAGAGGGAGACGTGATCAGGGTGCTGGAGGGAGTGAAGGTCGGCGAGCAGGTTGTGACGAAAGGCTCCTTTGCCCTCAAGTCCGAAATGGAACGGCACAAGATCGAGCCCTCGCTATGATCGTCTCGCTTCTAGAATTCTCACTGCGGCAGCGAATACTGGTCCTGGGTCTAGCCTGTCTGCTGTCCGTCGTCGGTGTGATTGCCTTTGAGTCGATTCCAATTGATGCCTACCCCGACGTGACGAACATCCAAGTACAGATACTGACCGAAGCGGCGGGGCTCTCGCCAGTTGAAGTTGAGCGGTTCATCACCTATCCGCTCGAACTTCAGATGACCGGGTTGCCTGGATTAGCGGAGATCCGGTCTCTTTCAAAATTCGCTCTATCCCAAATCACAGTCGTGTTCAACGACGACGTGGATATGTACTTTGCCCGCCAGTTGGTCCTCGAACGGATCATGGCGGCGAAAGATCGGTTACCGGAGGGGCTCGAACCAGTGATGGCTCCCGTCACAACGGGGCTGGGCGAAGTCTTTCACTATTATCTCGAAGGACCTCATGCGACCGCGACTGACGCGAAGACGGTCGAGGCCGAGTTGACGGATCAGCGCACCATGCAGGAGTGGGTCCTGCGTCCCCTGCTCAAGGGCGTGCCGGGAGTGATCGATGTAAACGGCATGGGCGGATTTGTGAAGCAGTATCAGGTCTTGGTTGATCCGGCCAAGCTGCGCAAGTTCGACCTGACGCTGCAACAAATCTACGAGGCAGTGGTGAAGAACAACGCTAATGTCGGCGGCAATGTGCTGGAGCGGCACGCCGAACGCTCGATTGTTCGAGGGCTTGGGCTGATCAGGACCGTGGGTGATATCGAATCCATCATTGTGAAAGAGGTCGGGGGCACGCCAGTGTTCGTCCGGGATGTCGCTGACGTGGGCATCGGCCACGCCGTTCGCCATGGCGCGGTGGTCCTCAATGGGGAGCGGGAAGTCGTGATAGGAACAGTGCTCATGATTCGCGGAGGCAATGCCCGTCAGGTGGTTGAGGCGGTGAAGACGAAGGTGGAGGATTTGCACCAGAGTCATATTCTTCCAGGAGGCACAAGGCTGATCCCTTTTTACGATCGCATTGAGTTGGTGAATGCCGCCATTCACACGGTACGCGATGCGTTGATCGAGGGCATTGTGCTGGTGGTCTTCGTCTTCTTTTTCTTTCTGGGCCATGTCCGCAGCGCCATCATTGTCACGGTGACGTTGATCGTCACTCCGCTCATGACCTTTATCGTGATGGAACGGTTCGGGCTCTCGGCCAACTTGATGACACTTGGTGGGCTGGCGATCGCCATCGGCGAGATTGCCGATGGGTCCCTGGTCGTGGTGGAAAACGCCTATCGGCATCTCGCCCAACATAGCGGCGCATCGCAGGAAAGCAGGTCCAGTGTCATTCTCCATGCCACGAAGGAAGTCGGTCGACCGATCCTGTTCGGTATTCTGATCATCAGCGTCGTCTTCCTGCCGCTCATGACGCTGCAAGGAATGGAAGGCAAGATGTTCGCGCCGCTGGCCTATACGCTTGTGATTGCACTCTTGGCTTCGGTCGTGGTGACGCTGACTCTGTCACCAGTGCTTGTGTCTCTCATCTTGCGCGGAGACCATCTTCAAGAGACGCGCGTCACGCTCTGGATGAAACAAGGCTATCTGCCGGTGTTACAATGGACGCTCCGCCACCGCGGCCTCATCCTGACGAGTTCAACAGTGATCGTGTTGTGCAGCCTTGCACTCATTCCGTCCGTCGGGCGGGAATTCATTCCACTCCTTGAGGAAGGATCCCTGACCCCCCAAGTTGTGAAGTTGCCGAGTGTGTCGCTCCCTGAGTCCATCGAGTTGGAGAAGCAGACCCATAAGGCCATGCTGGAGTTTCCTGAGGTGAAGATGGCCGTGAGCAGGATTGGCCGAGCGGAAATTCCCTACCATCCGGAAGATCTCTACGAGAGCGACCCGATTGTCTCACTGCACGACCGGAGTACCTGGAAGACGGCGAAGACTCAATTGGAATTGACCGACGCGATCCGCCGGAAGTTAGCGGAAATTCCCGGTATCTCCGTCCTCATGAGTCAGCCGATTCAGGAACGAGTGGACGAGTTGATCTCCGGCATCAGGACCGAATGCGCCATCAAGTTGTTCGGAGACGATCTCGACGTGCTCCGCGACAAGGCGCAGGAAATTGCGGTCCTGATACAACATATCAACGGTGTCAAAGATATCAAGGTCGAACAGGTCGCTGGACAGCCTTACCTCATTATCGACATCGATCGGCAGAAGATTGCTCGTTTCGGCATCAACGTGGCCGATGTGCAGGAGATTGTCACCACCGCGATCGGCGGCAAGCTGGCGACGCAGGTCTATGAAGGCGAGCGCCGGTTTCAGCTCACCCTGAGATTTCCAGAACCATACCGGAACAGCGTTGCTGCCATCGGAGAAACCGCGTGAAGTCTCCTTCCGGTGCGCTCATTCCCCTGAGTGACCTGGCCAAGATTGAAATGCGTGAAGGCCCGGCTCGTATCAGTCGAGAGCATGTGAAGCGCCGCATCTACATCGGTTTCAACGTCGTGGGTCGGGACATCGGTGGCGTGGTGGATGAGGGGCGCGCGAAGATTGCAGCACAGCTCCGCTTGCCGGAAGGGTATAGCATCGTGTGGGGCGGGGCGTTCGAAAACATGGAACGGGCCAATGCGCGATTGATGATC
>JANPKE010000053.1:0-25338 GCA_031425875.1 Nitrospirota bacterium | reverse complement strand
GTCGTGGGGAAGTGTACTGGGCGATTTTCCGTTGGACAGGGGACGGGCGATTTGATCGCGTTGTCAGTGAACAGGTTGGCCCCCCAGGAGCCCTCGCGCAGAGTCTCACCGAACCTACGTTGGTATTCGGGGCCGGCTGGTCGTCGATGGAATCGGAGATTCGGGCGGCATTATCTGCGTCGGTCACCGTGACGGTGGGACCACAGGACGTCTTCAAGCCGTCGGCTATTCACGTCGCGCGTATCGGGCTGGAACGACTTCGATGCGGCGAAATTGCTGGAGATCTGGTGATGCCGCTGTATGTTCAGCGGACCGAAGCAGAAATCCAATACGAACGGTCCGGCGGTGTGTCGTCCGTTGCGAGGCGCCGGCAGCGGGTTGAAACCAAAGTTTCCGAGCGATTGGCTCGTGGGCGTCGGCGGTCGGATCGGCTGGACATGTGAGCCGCTACAGTGATGTCTGAATTTCAGATTCTCCCAGCGACACCGGATATGTTACCGGACATCCTTGCTTTGGAAGAGGCTTGCTTCTCATCCCCGTGGACGCGCAAAATGCTGGAGGCTGAGTTAACGAACAATCAATTTGCATATTTTCTCGTCGCGAGGCGGCGAGAGGATTCGAGACCACAGGCCGAACCCACGATTTTTGGGTACCATTGCTTCTGGATTGTCTTTGAAGAGCTGCGATTGATGAATTTGGCGGTACGAGAGTCGATGCGAAGAAGAGGGGTTGGAAGAGCGCTTGTCACCGAAGCCCTTCGTCTGGGATTAGAGCAAGCCGCTACTCGAGCCGTCCTCGAAGTCAGAGCCTCGAATGATCCAGCGTGTTCTCTCTATGCTCGTCTAGGTTTTGTCCAGATTGGTCATCGCCCTCGTTACTACACGAATCCCATTGAAGATGCCGTGCTGATGGAAATGCATCCGCTCGTGATATCGAGTGGCCAGCATCTGGCAAACGTTCTACCTTAGGGAGGTGGATCAGCTTCAACAGAGTCAATTTAACCAGGAGGTGTCGTTATGTTGACGGAAGATGCGATTGTTGAACAACTTCGCCACTCCAACACCGAATTTCGGGAACTAGAAGCGTCCCACCATCGCCTGGACTTTGAACTAAACGAGCTGCAGAAGCGCCATGTCTTGACCCCGTCGGAAGAAATCGAGAAAAAGCGGATGCAAAAGGAAAAATTGGTGAAGAAAGACAAGCTTGCAGAACTGATTCGTCTCTACCGTGAGCACAGGCTCGAACCGGCTCGGTAGTAGGTTGATCGGCCACCGATTCTGCAGGCGGCTGAATCTGTCGATATGGAACAGACCATTCATCCGCTCGCCTCCCACATCCAAGGCGTCAAGAGACGACTGATCGTCATTGGTGCGACGGTCTTGGGTGCGTTGGTGCTGACCTTCTCTTTTTCCGCCGAAATGGTGGCGTGGCTCAACCGACCCTTTTCAAACCAACTGGCGTTTTATGGCCCAACGGAGGCGCTGTTCGCGTCGATCAAGGTGTCGTTGTTGGCAGCCCTCATTCTCAGTTTGCCGGTCATTTTTTATCAGTGTTGGAAGTTTATCGAGCCCGCCCTGTTGCATAAGGAACAGCGTTGGGCCATCCCGCTATTCCTGGTGGCCGGGGGGCTGTTTGCAGGAGGGCTGGTCTTCTGCAATGTCGTGATTTTGCCGCTCGTGATCGATCTGTTCGTGAGTTTCGGACTCGATCGTGATATCACCCCGCAACTGAGCGTTGGGACCTATATTGATTTTAACGTGAAATTTTTGCTCATCTTCGGCTGTGCGTTCGAGCTGCCCCTAGTCATGAGTCTCGTGGCGATGACTGGAGTGGTATCAGCGGACACGTTCGGTCGTTACCGCAAACATGCCATTTTGTTGTGTCTCATTGTCTCTGCCATCGTTACTCCTGATGCCACCCTCTTTACCATGCTGTTGATGGCGGTTCCCCTGATGGCGCTGTATGAGATCGGGATTCTCGGCGCTCGAATTTTCGGGCGAAAACCAGACTCAGGGGGGATCGATCTGCCGCTCGATCCTGATCTGCCGATCAACACCGCCGGAACGAGGCTACGATGAGGTATTGGGCTGTAAAGGCTCAGCGCATTCGCGCGATTGCCTCTGTGATCGTGATGTGGGGTGCTTTTCTCTGCCTGGGCGGTGGTGAGAGCCTCCAGGCTTCCGATCCGCAGAGGATTGCAGAGACTTCGACCGCCTCGGGGCCATCTGAACAATCTGCAGCCAGCGTGCAGGCTCTTGTGGTGGGGAGCGACGGAGTCCTCTATGCCGGATCCTTCGGGCATGGGATTTTTCGAACCGTGGATCGAGGCGCGACGTGGGCTCCAGTAGGGGGTGGCATCACTGATCCGTTTATCTTGAGTTTGGCCTCCGCTAAAGACGGAGCCGTCTATGCCGGTACGTTTCGTGGTGGAGTGTTTCGCTCACGAGACAAAGGGAGCAGCTGGCAGCCAGTCAATGAGGGGCTCAAACGGCTTGAGGTCAAGGCCTTATTGGTGGTGGACCACGAGCTGTTTGCCGGTACCGGAGATGGCGTCTATCGTCTGCATGGCTCCGAAGATCGTTGGACGCCTGTGACGTCGGGGTTAGACGATATTCTGGTCCATGCACTCGCTCGCTCTGCCGATGGAACTTTATTCGCAGGGACTTCCGGTCAAGGTATCTTTCGGTTTAGCCCTCGCTCTACCGGCTGGGTACGAATGCGGCATGGATTGAAGGACCATGAAGGAATGATCGAAAATTTCATTCGTGTTCTTGTCATCGATCAGGATCAAAGTATTTTGGCCGGCACGTTCGACGGCGGGGTCTTTCGTAGTGCCGACGGCGGACTAACGTGGCGGCCAATCAGCCGGGCCCTGCCTAACGACTCTATCCGGGGGATTGTATTTAGTGACGAAGGAGTCGTCGTGGCAACCGGGAACGGAATTTTTAAGACCATCGATAAGGGTAAGCAATGGATTCCCCTCAATAAGGGCCTGGCGAGTCTTGCGGTGCAAGTGTTGATTGGATCGGGTGACAAAGGTCTGTACGTGGGGACGAGTTCCGGGGTGTTTCGCTGCGATGATGGCGCCTCCTGGATAGCCGTCAATCAGGGGCTGGAGGTGGGAATCGCGCCCCCGCCATTTCTCTTTCGCTAAATTTAGAAAGGACGAATGTAATGGCTGAGATCGGCGAGAAAACACGGGCGACCATAGCCGTGACAAGTAAGGGACAACCCATGGGGGAAATCGTACTCAGGTTTTTCTCGGATGTGGCGCCCGGCCACGTTAATAACTTTGTGAAGCTTTCCAAGGATGGGTTGTACAATGGGACGACATTTCACCGCGTCATTCCCGGATTCATGATTCAGGGCGGGGATCCCAACAGTAAGAGTTCAGACCGGTCATCCCACGGAATGGGTGGACCTGGCCATAAAGTAAAGGCGGAGTTTAACAGTACGCCACACAAGCGAGGTATTGTCTCGATGGCCCGTGCGAACGATCCGGATAGCGCTGGGTCACAGTTCTTTATTTGTGTCGCAGATGCCAATTTTCTCGATTGGCAATACACGGCTTTTGGGGAGGTGGTCAGCGGAATGGAGGTAGCCGATAAGATCGTCACGATGAAGCGTGACGGGCGAGACAATCCGTTGGAGCGAGCCGAGATGACCGTCACGATCAGCGAGGGGTAAAAGGGGAGGGGTGAGAAGTGAGCTGCAAGGAGACCCATAATCGGACAGGATGGATCATCACCGGTCTCCTCACTCTGTACTCCGTCCTGTCGGTCGGTTGTGCCGCTCCGCATGTGCCAGCGCGGATTATTTACGAGGATCCGGTCAATTTCGTGCGCTTGGAAGAGGACTCGGAAGTGCTCGCGGAATGGCCACCGAGTCACCATACCCATCCGTTTACAATCGAACCGGATAAATTGCGGACGATTTTGTCGGGCTTGAAGGTACAGGAGCATTGGATAGCGCTGCAGCGGTGGATGCGAGGGGAGTCTCCCTTGGTTCCGGCCTTCACGGAGGAGGAGTTGACTCTCTTGTCTGTGCGTCTATCGGAGGCACTGGCTGAGGCGAAGGACAACGAACGGGTGACCTTTTATTTGAGCCAGCCGCAGACATTCGCCCGGCGAATTATCACGACGGGTGGGTTCTATGTTCATGGGACAGAACTGCACATTATTATGGGAAATTGGAGAATTATTTACGGTATCCCGGCCTATGGGATGATCTATGATCGGCGTTATCCGATGCGACCGACCGCCGCGAAAGGCTTTGATTTAAGGTTTGAACCAGCTGAGGCCGTTGTTCCGATGAAGAGCAGCCTACTAGACGGAGTTTTAGCTAATGCCAAGGACGAACTCATCATCGATCTGACCAAGCTCGATCCACCCGATCCAGAAGTTTCTCTCATACGATCGTGCTTGAATCATGAGTCTCTGTGTTAGTACCAGCGGGTGACACGGTTCACGCTCGATTTGATGCAGATAGGGCTTGCTAGAAGACTCGAAAAATGAAGCGAAACGTCTTATCGACTGCCTAGACCCAAAAGATACATTTGGGGTACTTCCATCAGCGCTTCAGCAATGGACTGCAAGCCGAGCTTGCTTTGGCCTTCAATGCGATCGCAAAAGCGGATGGGTAGTTCATCCACATCCGCACCCAGCTGGACGGCCCGCCAGGCGAGCTCCACTTGAAAGATGTACCCTTTTGCTCGGACGGTGGCGAGGTTCATCCGTGCCAAGAGCTCACGACGATAGCAGCGGAATCCTCCTGTCCAGTCGTGGATGGTCGAGCCCAGGAAGAGGCTGACGTAGGTATTTCCGCAGCGAGAGACGAAACGACGGCGGGCGTTCCAGTTCTCGGTCCCGCCGCCAGGTACGTAGCGACTCCCGATCACCATGTCGGCAGTGCGGCTTCGGTGTACCAAGCGGGGCAGATCCCAGGGCGCATGGCTGAAGTCACAATCCATTTCGAGGATGAGACTGTAATCTCGCTGCAGCGCCCACGCGAACCCCGCGAGATAGGCTGGTCCAAGTCCTTCTTTGTGTGGCCGGTGCAGGACGTGCACATGCCCATGCCGGCAACTGAGCTGGTCGGCTAACTCTCCGGTCCCGTCCGGGGAGTTATCATCCACGATCAAGATCTCGGCGACAAGATATTGGCTGATCGCCCGAACAAGCGCTTCAAGATTGGCGCGTTCATTGTACGTTGGGAGGACAATGAGAATCGATTGTTTGAAATCGAACGGTGAGGCTGGGATGAGCGGTTTAGCTGCCCCCACTTGGGAATATCCTAGAGACCGGTTTTCAGTCGGATTATGGGGGCTGATGGCAATCCGTGCGCTGTCAGCGCCACGGGCGATCAGCTCTTCGGCGAGTTCAAAGTTCGGTACAGCGTAGGCTTCATCCATGCCCAGCTCCCGGAGAGGCGTTACACCGCCATCCTTGCCGATGTGATGGAAGCGTATGGATGGCGCGTGAGTGTCATCGAAGGGTGGAGCGATTGATGGGCTACCGGACATGGAATGGTTTGCCTAGGGCATGGCTATAGTGGAGGGTGAGCTGTCCGCTCACGAAGGATGTGAGGAAGAATGGCGTAAGATGCGTGAAGCTACACGGGACATGATAGAACGACAGAGTACTCTCCTTGTTGAAATCGGCGGTATTCTAGTCGACAGCAGAGAGGTGCGCAAGTAGAGATTTAGTCGGTTATGTCAGTACGCTGGTTGCGCATTTTGACAGTGCGGGAACGGCTATGCTACAGTCCGCGCACCATTGATATTGCAGGCTTTTCTATCACTTAACCTCTGAAGGAACACTGTATGAGCGGGACACGGACGCAAGTGATTGTTGTGGCAGGAGCAGGACCGGCTGGGATGGCTGTTGCCAGCACGCTCTCGAAAGCCGGCCACGAAATCATTATTCTCAATCGTGATATCAAATTCGGTGGATTGGCTGAATACGGGATCTTCCCCTCTAAGCTGAAACTCCGTGGCGGGCTCAGGAAGCAGTACTGGGAACTTCTTCAGCAGAAGAACGTCCATTATTTTGGGAATGTCTCCATCGGGACCGGAAAGGACCTCACGGTCGAAGATGTGCGCGAGCTGGGTGCGAACGCGGTGGTTTTCACGATCGGTGCGCAGGGGACCAAGGCCATCGGTGTCGAGGGGGACTCGGCTCAGGGCGTGTTTCACGCAAAAGATGTGGTCTACCACTTCAATCGTTTACCGGGCTTCGGCGACCGTCCATTTGAAATGGGACAACATGTCGCTGTGATCGGGGCGGGAGATGTGATGGTGGATATTGCCCACTGGTTGATCCGCTACAAGAAAGTCGCGAGGGTCACGGCCATCGTAAGACGAGGCCCCGTGGAACGTAAGTACAATCCGAAAGAAATTCGCAGCATTTGTGCCAACATGGACCTCGATGGGATCAACGCTGAGTTTGAGCGCATCAAGGACCGTCTCGCCAAGGTCGGCCAGAATCCCGATGAGGTCTTGAAGATATTCACCGACGAATTTACCAAATGTGAGGCGAAGGTATCCGAGACAAAGATGGGGTTTCGTTTCCTTGCGTCCCCGAAGCGTATTCTGGTTGATGGACAGAATCGGGTTCGTGGACTTGAAATGGAAGACAACAGACTTGATCCGAAGGGCGAGGATACGGTCGCAGCGGGCTTGAAGGCGTATTACGAGTTTCCTTGTGATTCAGTTGTGTTTGCCGTCGGCGACAAGGTAGATGAGACGGTTGGTCTACCCTATAAGAATGGCATGTTTACTACCAACCCCAACAAGACTGGTAATGACCCTGATGATGCGCTCTTCCAGGCCTACGATGAATCTGCAGGGAAGGTGATGGACGGCGTATTTTTGGCCGGTTGGGCTCGAAAAGCCAGCGAGGGCCTCGTCGGCGTCGCGAAGCGCGACGGAGATTGGTGTGCGGAGGTGGTCGAACGGTACCTTGCAACCAAGGCGGGAGAGGGAGACGTCAAGATGGTTCTGGATCGATTGCACGCGCGCTTGCGACAACGTCAGAGTCGTCCGGTCGACGTGAATGGGTTGCGGGCGTTGGATGTGGCAGAACACTCATTCGTCGAGAAGTCCGATTGTATCGGGGAGTTCAAGTTTTCAGCCAATCAGGAGATGCTCAAATATATTGAGCAGAGGAAAGTGTGAAGTATCTGGAAGGCTTCATCTTCACGCATGTCCCCATTTGAGTTTTTCCCGCAATACTTCGTAGTAGTGACTTTCTGGAAATCTGATCAATTGGGTCCGATAGTCTGAAGTTTGAATGACTGCGGTATCTCCTTGTGTGATGGAGACGCCGACCTGCCCATCAAGCGTGGCCATCGATCCTTCATCCTTACTCGTCAACGTTGCTTCAATGACGACATTGCCCGGCACGATTAAGGGGCGATGTGTCAGTGTGTGTGGGCAGATTGGCGTCAGGATGAGCGCCTGTAGGGCGGGATTCATGATAGGCCCTCCAGCAGAGAGCGAGTAGGCCGTAGAGCCTGTCGGTGTGCCAATGATCAGGCCGTCCCCTCGCAGATTCGTCACGAACTGGCCATTAATGGCGATGTGGAGTTCAATCATGCGAGCCAGGGTCCCTTTGCTGATGACGACATCGTTGAGTACGATGCCTCTCGCAACTGTTTCCCCATGCCGATGGACGTGTGTGGCCAGCATCAGTCGTTCATCAAGAGTAAAATCGTTGGCAAATACCCGTTCGAGGGAAGGATAAAGGTTGTCCAATCGGACTTCCGTCAAGAAGCCAAGGCCTCCCATGTTGACACCCAGGATGGGAATGCTCCGTTCTGCTGCGAGCCGTGCAGCATTGAGAATGGTGCCGTCCCCTCCGAGCACCAGGAGCACATCGGCTTTCTGGGCCAGTTGAGTCTTGGGAATTCCTCCGACCTCGTTCAAGAGTGCTGCAGATATAGTATCGAGCAAGACATCAATGCTATGGGCACGGAGCCAGGCAGCCACGCCGAGCAGCGTGTCTCTTACTTCGGGGAACTTGGGCTTGGTCAAGATCCCAATGCTTTTACTTTTCATGGGTACCAGGCATATGGTTGGGCGAACGAGGAGTGCGATTGTATCGGGATGCTGATTTTCATGTCAACGGAAAGTCCATGTGAGGTTCTGGTCCTGTTGACACAACAGAACAAGAGAAGGGATGGGAGTGACGTGGTCTTCAGCTCGCTGTCTTGTTCTCCGCTCAATCTTGACTCTCAATCCTACTGTGGTTAGAATCACATCAAGGTTTTTCAAGGGTTTTGCTCGAACGCGGCCAGGGTTTACTCTCTGAGAAGGAGGCAGGATGTTCGAACGATTCACGGACAAAGGTCGAAAGATCATCATCCTCGCGCGCGAGGAGGCCGAGCGGCACCAAAACGACTATCTAGGGACTGAACATCTCGTCCTTGCCATCCTTCGTGAGTCTGATGGCATTGCCCTTATGATTCTCAAAAAGATGGGGCTTTCTACCGAGCAGATCAGGTTGGAAATCGAGCGAAATCTGCCCGGCGGCGGAACGACGATGACGTTTGGGGAAATCCCATTTAGCCCACGTGTAAAGAAGGTCATTGAATATGGTGTTGAAGAGGCTCGCCTGTTGGGCCACAACCACATCGGTAGTGAACACCTGCTTCTTGGACTGTTGCGGGAAGAAGAGGGAATCGGTGGGAAAATTCTTCGGAGTTTGGGCGCAAATCTTCTGACGGCGCGTCAGCTGACCGTCACATTTTTGCGGAAATCTGCTCCACGTGAACGTGATCGAAAGAGCAATACCCCGGCGTTGGATGAGTTTGGCCGTGATCTGACGCAGATGGCTCAAGAAGGTCAATTGGACCCGGTGATTGGTCGAGCTGACGAAATCGAACGTGTGTTGCAAATTCTCAGTCGGAGAAGCAAGAACAATCCCGTCCTTATCGGTGAGTCTGGTGTGGGAAAGACCGCGATTGTCGAGGGACTCGCTCAGCGCATCATTCAATCTGAAGTTCCTGACAACTTGCTCTCTCGTCGGGTCATCGCCTTGGATCTAGGGTCGCTCGTGGCAGGCACAAAGTATCGTGGACAGTTTGAAGAGCGCCTCAAGGTGGTCATGAAGGAGATTGTCCAAGCGGGCAATATCATTATCTTCATCGATGAACTTCACACCCTCGTTGGGGCTGGGGCTGCGGAAGGGTCCATTGATGCCTCCAATATGCTGAAGCCGGCTTTATCGCGCGGCGAGATCCAATGTATTGGGGCTACGACCTTGGATGAGTACCGAAAGCATATTGAAAAAGACGGTGCCTTGAAACGGCGATTTCAACCTATCCATGTTCAGCCGCCCAATCTCGACGAAACGGTCCGCATTATCCAAGGGCTTCGGGACCGATACGAAGAGCATCATGGAGTGGAAATCACGGAAGACGCCATTGTTGAGGCCGTTAAGTTAGCGGATCGGTACATCACCGACCGGTTCCTTCCGGATAAGGCGATCGATTTGATCGACGAAACGGGCTCGCGAGCCAAACTCCAGACCTACGCCCTCCCTTCTGAATTGAAAGCGATGGAGCAAGAGCTGAAGAAGGTGTCGCGGGAGAAGGAGCTCTCGATCTCCATGCAGAATTTCGAGGAAGCCGTACGGCATCGTGAGGAAGAAGAGCGGCTGCGCAAGCTGCTCGATGAATCGAAGCGAGAATGGAAAAAGAATCAGGAAAAGAACAAGCCTGTGATCGGTAAAGAGGATGTCGCCTATGTTGTCTCAAAAATGACCGGTATTCCGCTCTTTAAGTTAGAAGAAGAAGAGTCCAACAAGCTCTTGCGCATGGAAGAGTTTCTCCATAAACGAGTCGTCGGTCAAAATGAGGCGATCTCCGCGGTTGCTCGTGCCATCCGCCGTTCTCGTGCTGGTTTGAAGGAAGCCAAGAAGCCGATTGGCTCGTTCATCTTCCTCGGGCCCACAGGTGTCGGAAAAACGGAACTGGCTAGGACATTGGCGGAGTTTCTGTTCAACAGCGAAGATGCGTTGATTCGTGTCGATATGTCTGAATACCAGGAAAAATTTACAAGCTCCCGGCTCTTCGGCGCGCCTCCCGGCTATGTGGGGTACGAAGAAGGCGGGCAGCTGACTGAGAAGGTCCGCCGTCGGCCTTATTCCGTCGTATTGTTCGATGAAATTGAGAAGGCGCATCCGGATGTGTTCAATGTTCTCCTTCAAGTATTAGACGACGGCGTGCTGACCGATAGTCTTGGACGAAAGATCGATTTCAAAAACACGGTTGTCATTATGACGTCCAACATCGGGACGAAAATGATTCAGAAGGGTGTTTCTCTTGGTTTTCAGAGCACCGAAGGCGAAGCTGCGCGTCGGAAGAAGGAAGAAGTACTCGGAGAGCTTCGGAAGTCGTTCAGTCCAGAGTTCCTGAACCGGATCGACGAAATCGTGATCTTCCATCAGCTGGAAAAAGAGCAGCTCTATAGCATCTTGGATATCCTGCTCCGTGAGCTGAACCTCCGCCTCTTGGATAAAGGGATTGAGATTGAGGTCGACGATGAAGTCAAGCAATGGCTTATCAAAGAGGGTTATGAGCCGTTGTACGGAGCCAGGCCAATGCGTCGGGCCATCCAACGTGCCATCGGTGACCCGCTCTCCGATGAGCTCATCAGAGGACGCTTCAAGGAAAGCCGTAAGGTGAAAGTGGTTCTGCGGGACGGAGCCCCGACTTTCATCGAGCAGGAGGCCATGGCTGGAGTCTAGTCCCCTTTGTGATCGTTCACGTCCCCAGGCAATCGTTAGCGGCCTCTGTGGCGGATCGCTGCAGGGGCCGTTTGGTTATCCAATGCCATCTGGCCCGTTCGTAACGAGATGTATTCCTTTCCCACTCAGTCTGAATTTCAACCAGGAACTCAATGGCGTCCGTGCCCGGTTCTTGGAATCGAGTCTTCATGCGATGAAACAGCTGCTGCCGTACTCAGTTGTGCAGGAGAGGTGCTTTCCAACGTCGTATCTTCACAAGTGACCGTCCATGAAAAGTTCGGTGGCGTCGTTCCAGAATTAGCCGCACGGGCCCACCTTGGGATGATCAATTTGGTTGTCGACGAAGCCTTGGCGACCGCCCAAGTCTCAAAACATGCTCTCGGTGCCGTGGCCGTCACCCAGGGACCTGGATTGGCTGGGGCGCTTTTGGTGGGAGTGAATTACGCCAAAGCCTTGAGTTACGGCTTGGGGATTCCGATCATTGGGGTCAATCACCTGCAGGGCCACATCGCCTCCGCATGGCTCGCCGATCCGACATTCCCGTTGTCCTGCATTGTGCTGGTTGTATCGGGCGGCCACACTCATCTCTATCGCCATGAAGTCGGTGGTCGGTGTACCCTGCTGGGACGCACTCGCGACGATGCTGCCGGTGAAGCGTTCGACAAGGGAGCCCAGATGCTTGGCTTGGGGTATCCAGGTGGACCGGCCGTTGATCGAATCGCACGTTCCGGAGATCCACAGGCCATTCGATTTCCAAGATTCCACCGGGCAAAGAACAGTCTTGAGTTCAGTTTCAGTGGTCTGAAGACGGCGTTGTTGTATAAGCTACGAGAAATGGATGGTTCATTGCGACCTCATCAAACCGCCGACTTAGCTGCCAGTTACCAAGAGGCTATTGTGCAGGTCTTGGCCACGAAGGCCTTTGTCGCCCTCAGGCAGTCGAACCTGACTGCGCTTGCAGTCGTGGGTGGGGTCTCAGCTAATTCACGGTTGAGGGCCTTACTGGGCGAGCGTGCGGCACGTGAAGGCATTCGCGTCTCACTGCCGCCTATCGAGTATTGTACCGACAACGCTGCCATGATTGCCTCGGCGGGGCGCCAGTTGCTGATGAATGGAGAACGACCACATGCAGATCTTGATATCAGCCCGGCTCAGAGATTCGGGACGATTCATGACGAAACCCGATCGCATATCGGTTTCTCTAAGGGATAAGGAGAACGCCCATTCCTGATATCCGAGGTCAGATCACAGGACTGCGCACCAGCCAAGTCGCGTCGGTTGAACGACTCTACCGACGTCGTGTTTCACCCGATAAGGTCATGACCCCGGAGCTCGCAAAGGCAATGGCCCAACTAACCATTGAGCTCCGTCGCCCGATTGGCGTGTTGTTGACCAGGCGTGGACAAGTTCAGGACGTGATTGTGGGAACGGAATTGACGCTATCTTCCGCAACGCTGGCGCTGTTCCGTACGGGCGCGCGATCGCTCCGTGGCCTGAGGTTCATTCGAACGCAACTGCACGATCAGCCCATCAATCAAGAGTCGCTTACAGACCTCGCCTTCTTGCGACTTGATTTGATCGGCCTGCTCTCCATCACGGAGGATGCTCAACTAGGCAATCTGTATCTCGCTCATCTGCTGGCACCCAATTCGACCGGGCAATTGTTCAAAGTGCTCAAGGCGGTCCCATTCCACAATCTCACACTGATGTTCGACCAGTTCATCGAAGAGCTTGAGGCAGACCTTCAGCAGGCGCGAGCTCATTATGCGATTGAGAGCGGTAAGGAATCGGCGATACTTGTCAGCGCCTCTGTCAAAAGCCGGTCCGAGCAAGAAGAGCGTTTAGCCGAACTGGCGGAGTTGGCAACCTCTGCCGACGTCACGGTGGTCGACCGTGTCGTACAAAGAACGCCGGACGGGCATCAGCGCTATCTCTTGGGCCGCGGCAAGATGAAGGATGTCCTGATTCAGACCCTCCATCGGGGCGCCGACATGGTGATCTTTGATCAGACGTTGTCACCGGCTCAACTGCGAGCCATTTCAGAGATGACTGATATCAAGGTGATCGACCGGACACAACTGATCCTGGATATCTTTGCCCGACGAGCCCACAGCCGTGAAGGCAAAGTGCAGGTGGAACTCGCACAGTTGCGGTACCTGCTTCCACGATTATCCGGGACGGGCACCCAACTGTCTCGCTTGGGTGGCGGGATCGGCACTCGAGGGCCGGGTGAAACCAAGCTGGAGACTGATCGTCGCCGTGTGCGGGACCGCATCACACATCTAGAACGAGAACTGACACAGTTTGGACGCCAGCAAGACCAACGTCGGTCCAGGCGAGATCGGCACGGACTCCCCGTCGTTTCCCTCGTGGGCTACACGAACGCCGGTAAGTCTACGTTGCTTAACGTGCTAACAAACAGTCAGGTGTCGGCTCAAAATCGGTTGTTCGAAACTCTGGACACGACGAGTCGACGCCTGCGGTTCCCGGAGGATCGCGAAGTCATCATCACCGATACGGTAGGATTTCTTAGGGATCTTCCGCAAGAACTGGTCGGCGCCTTTCGCACAACGCTTGAAGAACTACGAGAGGCTGATCTCCTGCTGCATGTTGTCGATGGCAGCGCCGCAGACATCGACATTCAGATTACCGCCGTCGTCGCCATTCTTGAGGACTTGCATTTGAACGTGATACCGAGATTAGTGGTGCTGAATAAGTGTGACCAGGTGTCCCCAGCGCGCGCTGAGCTGCTCTGCCGACGGTATGGAGCCATTGGTATGTCGGCGCTCCAGCCCACGACACTTCGTCCTCTCTTCGCTCAGCTGGAAGCACACGTGAGCTCGCTGCTAATCGGTGAATGTCAGACTGCTGGCCTGCCGCCGCAGGACGATGCGCTGGTGCTTGCATCTCGTCGGTAACCTCTGCACAATCGGGCCGCCATGAAGAAAGTCAAACGCACGAGGACGCCGTCCGCTCTCGGCCGTCCAGCGCAGATTGCGATGAGTCTCCGTCACGCCACGCCGGTGGCTGTGGTGGAATTAACTCATCGTTCTCCGTGGGAGCTGTTGGTTGCCACCATTCTATCCGCGCAGTGCACGGATCAGCGAGTGAATCAGGTCACGCCGGCACTCTTTAAGCGGTATCCCACGCCTCACGTGATGGCGAACGCAACGCCGACGGAACTGGAGGCGTTGATCAGATCAACTGGTTTTTACAAGAGTAAGGCGAAAAACTTGATTGGTTGTGCGCAGGTCGTTACGGCGAAGTTCAAGGGGCACGTTCCCGATACAATGGAAGAACTCACAGCGATACCTGGTGTCGGGCGAAAAACAGCGAATGTACTCCTTGGGGCCGTATTTGGGAAACCGGGTATTGTGGTTGATACACATGTGCGACGGGTGGCCAACCGACTCGCCCTGACCCATTCGAGTGATCCCGAGCGAATCGAACGCGATCTGCAAGCGGTGTATCCGGAAACCCAGTGGACGGAGGTATCTCAGCGGTTGCTCCTTCATGGTCGGTATGTGTGCCTTGCGCGAAAGCCTCGCTGTCTTGTTTGCCCGATCTACGATGTCTGTGAGTGGGAAGGAAAACTACCGACATGATTAAGAGTATGACAGGATTCGGCCGGCGACAGGGACTATGGTCCGACGGGACTGTCAGCGTTGAAGTGAGATCGGTGAACCATCGTTTTCTTGAAACCTCCATTCGTCTGCCGAAGTCGATGAGTGGGCTAGAAGAAAGCTTCAAGAAGACGATCCAACAACAGTGTTTACGTGGAAGGGTCGATCTCACAGTGTTGCTACAAGGGGGTCGGGGAAGTACTCGCGCAGTGCAACTTGACGTTGGACTAGCGAAGCAGTACCATCAGGCTCTCCGTACACTCCAGCGCACGCTGAAACTTAAAGGCTCCATTGACATCGGACTGATGGCGGGTTTTCGCGATATTGTCGCGCTTTCTGAACAGGTGGCCGACGATCCTAAGCTCACAAAAATGGTGGAGAAACTGGGGCTGCTCGCGGTGTCGGACATGGTGAAAATGCGGGAGAAAGAGGGGGCCTTGCTTGCGCAGGATATCCTGGCTCGGCTCGACCACGTGCGTGAGTGCAGGAGTGCGGTATCGTCCCGTGCTCCTTTCATTGCGCAGGAAACCTTCGACCGTATGAAGCAGCGAGTGGAGAAGTTGTTGGCAGACGCTATCCCGGACCTCCCTCGGCTCAATCAAGAGCTGGCCCTGTATGCCGATCGGTGTGACATTACAGAAGAATTGGTCAGACTAGACACGCATATGATACAGTTTGAGCGTGCGCTCCAAGGGACCGAGTCGGTGGGAAAGACGTTGGATTTTCTTCTCCAGGAATTAGGCCGGGAGGTCAATACCATTGGATCGAAAGCCAACGACGCGGCGATCAGGGCCGACGTGGTTCGAATGAAAGCCGAGCTTGAGCGCATACGTGAACAGATACAGAATGTCGAATGAGTACCGCGATGACCACAAGTAACCTCCCTTCGGGTGTGACGGGGGCTCGGCAAACTCCTGAACGTCGGGGAATTCTGTACATCATTTCAGCTCCTTCAGGCGCAGGGAAGACGACCTTGTGTAAACAGGTCGTGGCGTCGGTCTCCGGGCTGTGGCATTCGGTGTCGTTCACGACAAGAAAACCGCGTCCAGGAGAAGAACACGGACGCGAGTACTTCTTTATCGATGAGAACGTCTTTCACGATATGGTTGCCAGGAATGAGTTCTTGGAGTACGCGCACGTGTATTCCAACTGGTATGGCACACCGCGGAAGCCCTTAATGGATAAGATGGAGCAAGGTATCGATGTCTTACTGGAAATCGATGTCCAGGGTGCGCTTCAGATTAAAAAGAAATTTGGCGATGCCGTCTATATTTTCATCCTCCCTCCCTCGATGGACATTCTGCGTGCTCGACTCCAAGGTCGGGGGTCCGACTCTCCGGAGGAGATTGTCCGCCGATTGCAAAAGGTGAAAGAGGAAGTCTGGTGTTTCAGGGAATATTATTACATTGTCCGCAACGATGATCTGACGCAGTCTCTCCGTGAGCTGCAAAGCGTTTTCATTGCGGAACGTCTGAAGACCAAACGGATGGACCTGCATTGGCTTGAGCAAAGCTTTATTCTTGAGAAAGATGTAACATCGCCGAAGAGGGAGCCGTCATCTACTTTATAACGAGGGAGCGAGACCGACTATGATCGACATGCTGAGTTTGTTGCCGCAATACACGCCCAATGAGTTCGATTCACGCCACCGCTTGGTGATCGTCGCGTCACAGCGTGCGAAGCACTTGACTCAAGGCGCGAAGTCAACCTGGTCCTCTCGCTTCACGAAAGAAACAACCATGGCGCTCGACGAGGTGTTGAGAGGTCATGTCAGGTATATGACCGGCAAGGAAGCCCGCGATGCCATGAAGGAAGCCAAACGAGGGAAAGAGGGTGAAACCGAGCGCATCGCGATGATGACCGGAGAGGACGCCCGCGAAATCAAGAAGGAACTCAGTGTATACGTCGATGATACGGTACCGCCGACGGTAGCTCCGGCTGGGGAGTAGGCATTGGAGGAAGCACAGGTGCCGACCAATCTGTGGGGCAAGCGGCTTGTCCTTGGAGTAACGGGCAGCATCGCCGCGTATAAAGCGGTCGGGTTGCTTCGATCTCTTGCGCGTGACGGTGCCGCCGTGTCAGTGGTCATGACTCGGGCTGCCACGAAATTTGTGACTCCTCTTACGTTTGAAGTCCTGTCAGGAAGACGAGTGGCGACGGACCTCTTTGAATCTCATGAAGAAATGGTCCATCTCGCTGTCCCAGAACAAGCCCATGCAATTATTATGGCGCCGGCGACGGCCAATTTTCTGGCAAAAGCGGCACTTGGTCTGGCGGATGATCTGTTGAGCACGATGCTGTTGAACGCTCGGTGTCCCGTGATTGTCGCTCCGGCCATGGATGGGGACATGTGGACACACCCCACGGTTGTTCAACATGTGCAGGTGCTCCGAGCTCGTGGCGTCGTTGTGCTTGATCCGGAAGTCGGTCCGCTGGCATCAGGACAAGTCGCACAAGGGAGGTTTCCGGAAGAGTCACGAATTATGAATGCAGTGCATGCCGCGCTAAACCCTCGGCGGGATTGGCACGGACAGCGGGTGCTGGTATCCGCGGGCCCGACTCAGGAACCCATTGATCCGGTTCGTTTCATTTCGAACCATTCTTCTGGGAAGATGGGGTATGCGATTGCAGAAGCCGCGCGGGATCGAGGTGCGGAGGTCATCTTGGTGACAGGGCCGTCCTCTCTCACGCCTCCTCCAGGAGTGACGACTGTTTCGGTCAATACAGCGAGCGAGATGACCGATGCGTTGAATCGGCATTTCCCTGCTGCTACGGTTCTGATCATGGCTGCAGCGGTTGCAGACTTTCGTCCAAGAAATCAGGCCACACAGAAGCTCAAGAAGCAGGGGAAATCTGAGCTCGTGCTTGAGCTGGAAGCAACCCCGGACATTCTCGCGATGTTGTCCGCGCGTCGGACAACGCAAATTGTGGTTGGGTTCGCGGCGGAAACTGAACACGTAGTGTTGCATGCGAAAGACAAGTTGAGAGGCAAAGGGTTGGATCTCATTATTGCGAATGATGTCACGCAGGCAGGAGGCGGGTTTGGCAGTGATGACAATGCGGTCGTCATTCTCTCGGCCGCGGGCGAACAGAGAGTCCTGGGTCTGATGCCCAAGCGGCTTTTGGCCGATGAAATTCTGACTGCCGTGCACGAGCTCTGTCTAATCTCGCCTCGTCGCGAGTCCTTGGTGGAGTGACTTGTTTGATGGCATCAGGTTCAAGAAAAACAAGTAATGCCCTGGAAATCGATCGGTTGGCTTTAGCCCTTGCTAAGGATCCGGGGTCCAAGGTGTTTATTCCCCTGGCAGAAGAATACGGCAAAGCCGGCATGTGGGAAGAGGCGGTTGCCGTTCTTGAAGATGGGCTGAAGATCTATCCAGGGTTCATCACGGCCATGGTTGCGTTAGGTCGAGCCTATGAGCAGATGAACCAACCGGTTAAGGCGAAGGCCATTCTCGAAGAATCTATCAAGGTAAGCCCCGATAATCTTCGTGCACATCGAACATTGGCCAAGCTCTACGCAGCTCAAGGGGCTAAAGAAGCGGCTATCCGGTCGTGCAACGTCATATTATCGATAAATCCGCATGACCAAGAAGTCTTGTCGCTCTGTGCCGGGCTCAGTGTGCCGACGACTCAGGGAACGGCACAATCGCAAGAGCCATTGGATGAAAAATCGGTGAAAACTGCAAGCCCTGATTCTGGCCATCTTCGCGGCGAGGGTATGACATCCGCCTTCGATAGTGCGGCGCCGGCAACAAAAGATGGAGCCAACGGATTGTCCAGTAGTGTTCCTCGTTCAGAAGAAACGCCTGTTCCGACAACCGGATCCACAGCCCAGGCCGCTCAAAAAGCTACAAGCCCCGTGATTGCACGGCTTGAGCAGTGGCTCAACTTGATTCAGGTCCGCCGACGAGATCCCCAAGGCTCTTCGTAACTTCCCTCTTGAACTTTCCCATGACTTCACTGGTTTGACCCTCTGAGAGGGGACTGCTAGAATGCCGCCCTTGATGTGGTAGGGTCAGGCCGGTGGATAGGGGAGGTATTGCACACGCCATGCTGCGCATTCTGGTGATTCACGGTCCCAATCTGAACCTGTTGGGTAATCGAGAGGAGTCCATGTATGGAACGACGACTCTTGATGAGATCAATACGTCATTGGAAAAGCTGGGTAGTGAGCTTGGAGTTGAACTGGTTATTCGTCAGTCGAATTTTGAAGGGGAATTAGTAAACTGGATTCAAGAAGCACGACGCGGGTATCACGGTATCATCATCAATCCCGCGGCCTACACGCACACCAGCATCGCAATACGGGATGCCCTGGCTGCCGTTGCGTTGCCGACCATCGAGGTCCATTTGTCTAACGTCTATCGGCGTGAAGAATTCAGGCAGCATTCATATGTGTCGGGGGTTGCATTGGCACAAATCGCCGGGTTTGGTGCCACCGGGTATCTCTTGGCCTTGCGAGGATTGTGCGAGCACATATCTGCTACCGGATCTAAGGGGTCCTCTGGTGGTCGTACCTCAGCAGACGGAGCGAAGACATAGCCGCATTGAGGATATCACCGGGGCGGTTGTGTTCTTCATCAGAAGGGAGTTGCGAGTGATTTCTACGGTGGATTTTCGTAGCGGGGTACGCTTGATGGTCGAAGGCGAGCCCTTTCATATCGTCGACTTTCAACACGTCAAGCCTGGCAAGGGCGGTGCCTTCGTACGGACGAAGTTGAAAAGCTATCTCTCTGGAAATGTGTTGGACCGAACGTTTCGCTCAGGAGAGCGGTTTGAAGAGCCTGATTTGGAAGAGCGTGACATGCAATTCCTCTACGCGACCGGAGCCTCCTATACGCTGATGGACACGGAGACGTATGAGCAATTGACGTTTGAGAAGAGTCAGTTGGGAGAGAACGCCGATTTACTGAAAGAAAATATGGTCGTGAAGATCCTCGTCTACGAGCATCGCCCGATCGCCGTTGAGTTGCCAAACTTCATTGAGCTCAAGGTCGTGGATGCGGATCCTGGTGTGCGGGGGGACACGGCATCTGGAGGAACCAAGCCGGCGGTCGTGGAAACGGGGGCGACGATCAAAGTTCCGCTTTACTTGGAGGTCGGCACCGTCATCCGGATCGATACTCGAACCAGATCCTATGTGGAGCGTGTTCGGTGAGCCGTCGTCGACCTACTCATTCAAAGACCAAGGCTCGTCGGATTGTGTTGCCGCAGCCTGGGGAGGAGATCGGTCATGAGCTCTCACTCACAGGGGGGTCGACCAAGCAAATCCAAGAACTGATCGACCTGCTTCGGCGTAATAATTTGACCGAGCTTGAGTTTGAACGACAAGGCATTCGCATCCGCGTCCGCCAGGACCTCGCAACCAGACCGCTCGCGACATCGGTGCAGGAGTTCGTTCCTACTCCGCCTCAACAACCAATGCATTCCACTTCAGCCACGGCATCCGTATCAGACGCAAACACGGGTTTCCTGACCGTCACGTCTCCCATCGTCGGCACGTTCTACCGATCGCCCTCACCCGATGCTGATCCATACGTTGAAGAGGGGGATTCTGTGAAGAAGGGACAAGTGTTGTGCGTCGTCGAAGCGATGAAACTCATGAATGAAATTGAGTCGGAAGTGGACGGTCGCCTTGTGAAGATCTTGGTGGAAAATACAAAGTCAGTGGAATATGGGCAAGCGCTGTTTTTGATCGATCCCAAATCCGCTTCATAGGTCATTCTAAAGGCGGTTCCCGCCATCGTATCGGAGCCGAGACGTGTTTAAGAAAGTTCTGGTCGCCAATCGCGGAGAAATCGCGCTGCGAGTGATTCGCGCCTGTAAAGAGCTTGGCATCAAGACCGTGGCGATTCATTCTGAAGCGGATGCGCTTGCCCTGCATGTTCGAGCAGCCGAGGAAAAGGTATGTGTGGGGCCGGCTGAATCGGCATTGAGCTACCGAAATATTCCCAATGTCTTGAGTGCCGCAGAGATTACGGGTGCCGATGCGATTCATCCCGGGTATGGATTTCTGTCGGAGAACGCCCATTTTGCTGAAGTCTGCGAGTCAATCGGCATCAAGTTTATCGGACCGAGCTCGGAAAATATCGCCATGATGGGGGATAAGGCCAAGGCGCGTGAAATCGTGGCGAGGCGAGGCCTTCCGGTCACACCCGGGAGCCCAGGCGAATTGCGCAGCGAGGAGGATGCCTTGCAGGCGGCGCAGAAGATCGGCTTTCCCGTCATTATCAAGGCGACGGCCGGAGGGGGAGGCCGAGGCATGCGTGTCGTCAACAAGGCCGAAGACCTTAGCCGAGCCTTTCAGGCCGCGCAGGCTGAGGCGAAATCGACCTTCGGTAACGACGGGGTCTACCTCGAACGGTACTTCCTAGAGCCGCGTCATATTGAAGTGCAGATCTTGGCCGATCAACATGGTCGGGTGGTGCATCTCGGGGAGCGGGACTGTTCGATTCAACGACGGCATCAAAAACTGGTCGAAGAAACACCATCCCCGGTAGTCGATCACAAACTGCGTCGGGAAATCGGTCGGGTGGCCGTGGAGGCGGTCAAGGCTGCCCATTACCGAAACGTCGGCACCGTCGAATTTTTGCTCGATAAAGACCGAAATTTTTATTTCATGGAAGTGAATACCCGCATCCAGGTCGAGCACCCCATCACTGAAATGGTGACCGGCATCGATTTGATTAAGGAACAGATTCGTCTGGCCGCGGGTCATCCTCTCTCCATTCGGCAACAGGATGTCGTGCTGACTGGGCATAGCATGGAGTGTCGAATTAATGCCGAAGATCCAGAGAAGTTTACGCCATCTCCCGGGATGATTACCAAGTATAGTCCGCCTGGAGGGTTCGGAGTGCGAGTCGATTCCGCCATGGAGTCAGGCTCGGTGGTCGTCCCGTACTACGACTCGATGATTGCCAAGCTGATTACTCATGGCCGCGATCGACAGGAATCAATGGCTCGTATGAAACGTGCGCTCGGCGAGTTTGTCATCGAGGGGATTAAGACCACCCTCCCCCTTCACCGTCGGATCCTCGATGATTCAGACTTTCAGAAGGGTCATGTGTCGACGACGTTTCTGGACCGGTTCTTGGCCGGATAATCCGACGAATCTTTCCCTCTCTAATTACTGCCTTGACTGCGCTTCGCCATCAAGGGATCTCATTTCTTGGTGGGCCGTTGGGCTTGTGTTAAGCTAAATACCTGGGTTTGAAAGGGAGAGCCACCGCTCGCGTGGACCGAGAGGTGCATCGCTTGTTGTCTTCCTGTTAGGATAAAGACACCTTCGGGACTACGTGTAGGATATATGCGACGTATAGCCTTTATTGTCGGTGTAGTAGCCATTGGACTTGCAATCGGTGGCTATGTGTTTTTTAACGGGGAGCGGAAGGCCCCTGTTCGATACCGAACAGCGGCAATTGAGTTAGGTCAGGTTATTTCTTCCGTCAGCGCCACGGGGACGATCAATCCAGTTGTGTCGGTTCAGGTAGGCACCCAAGTGTCTGGGATGATCAAGAGTCTCCATGCGGATTTTAACTCGCGGGTGAAGGCCGGGGATACGGTCGCGGTCATTGATCCAGAACCCTTCAAGGCTCGTCGAGAACAGGCTGCCAGTAATCTGGAGATGGCGCGGTCCAACGTTGCGCGATCCAAAGCCGACTTGGCGCAGCGAAAACGAGAACTGGACCGTGTGGAATCCTTGTTGCCTCAGCAGTTTGTCTCACAAAACGACGTCGATGTTGCCCTCACAAATTTCCAGAGCTCGGAAGCACAGGTAAAAGTCGCTGAGGCGCAGGTCAAGCAAGCGGAAGCCGCGTTGAATTCGGCTGAGCTGGAATTGAAATATACCGTCATTCGGTCGCCCGTTGATGGCATCGTTGTGGCGCGTAACGTAGAGGTTGGCCAGACGGTTGCGTCCAGCTTTGCCACGCCTAATCTGTTTCTGATCGCCCTCGATTTAACCAAAATGCAGGTTGATACCAATGTGAGCGAGTCGGACATTGGAGGAATGGCCGAAGGGAAGGAAGCTGTCTTTACAGTAGACGCCTACCCTGGTGTGACCTTTGCGGGGACCATCAGGCAGGTACGACTCGCACCTATCAACGTTCAGAACGTCGTCACCTACAATGTGGTGGTCGGTGTGGATAACAAGGACTTACGGCTCAAACCCGGCATGACGGCCAATGTGTCGATCATCGTGGCACAGAAAGACCAGATCCTCAAGGTTCCTAATGCAGCTCTCAGATTTGCACCGCCGAAGGGTGAGGGGAGTCGCCGGGAGGCCGATGGGCACGTAGCAAACAGGCATGGAGGAGGTCCGATCAAAATAGATGTTGGTACGTTACCGTCGAAAACTATCTGGAGGCTGGTGGAGAGCGGCGACCTCGCTTCTCTGCCGGTCCACACTGGTATTTCGGATGGCCTCACCACTGAATTACTCTCCGGCGGTCTCAGGGAAGGGGATCTCGTGGTTGTTGGTATCGAACAGCCGGTCGGCGAGAGAAAAGGGAGTGAATTGCCGCCTGGATTTGGGAACCAGCAACGCCCTCGCTCTCGATGAGGCCGCTGACATCCCTCGATCGCGATGTTGAACGTTGCTCGTCGGCGGATAAGGCATATGTCACCCCAGCATTCCATTTTCATGATTTGCGCTGGCGGCGCATAGGATGAGCTAGGTCTGTGAATCCACTGATCGTCGGCGAAGATATTTGGAAGGTCTATCGAGTAGGTGATGTTGAGGTGCAGGCTCTGCGTGGGGTGAGTGTCACCATCGAACGGGGTGAGTTTGTCGCGATCATGGGGTCGAGCGGATCCGGGAAGTCCACGTTAATGAATATTCTCGGTTGTCTGGATCAACCGACCAAGGGAGGGTACCGGTTGAACGGCGTCGAGGTCGGACAATTGCGGCCCGACCAGTTGGCGGAGATCCGGAATCAGCAAATCGGCTTTGTGTTCCAGAGCTTCAACCTCATTCCCCGCACCAGTGCCCTGGAAAACGCTCAGTTACCACTGTTCTACAGAGGACTGCCTCTGAAAGAACAGCGTACACTCGCCTCCGCTGCGCTCCAACGCGTCGGGTTGAAGGGGCGCGAGCATCATTCCCCCACGCAACTTTCAGGTGGCCAACAACAACGGGTGGCGATCGCTCGGGCGCTGGTGACCGCGCCCTCTTTGTTGCTGGCCGACGAGCCAACCGGAAATCTTGATACGGAGTCCAGTCAGGACATTATGGGGATTCTTGAAGGATTAAATCGGGACGGTATGACGGTGATCCTGGTCACGCACGAAGTCGACATCGCCGCCTATGCGTCGCGTGAAATTGTCGTCAAGGATGGTCAGATCCTCAGCGATCGAGCAACCAAGGGGCGGTCGCATGCAGTGGGTGCGTAAATGCTAGCGTTCGTGTGGCTAACCGTCATAACGGCGTTGAGAGTGCTCGGGCGAAACAGACTGCGCGCGGGTTTGACCATGCTTGGGATTATTATCGGAGTCGGAGCGGTCATTGCTATGGTCAGCATTGGAGAAGGGGCGAAACAGGCGGTGCAGAAGCAGATCGCCACGATGGGGACCAACGTCATTATGATCTGGCCCAGTTACATGACCATTGGCGGCGTGCGGGGCGCACAAGGCGGTGCCGTCACACTGACGGTTACCGATGCACTGGAGCTGAAGAAGAGGATTCCAATTCTGTCTGAAACGGGGTGGCTCATACGAAGCACCATGCAAATCGTGAATGGGAACCGCAATTGGAATGGTCCGGTTCACGGAGTATCACCCAGCTATGTCTCGATCCGAGACTGGTCCTTCAGCAGCGGAGGATCCTTTACTCAAACGGATATGGAGAGTGCGGCCCGGGTCGCGCTCCTTGGACAAACCGTGATCGAAAACATTTTTGAACCAGGTGAAGAACCAGTTGGCGCGATCATTCGGATTAAAAATGTTCCGTTCCGGGTCATCGGTGTCTTATCCCCTAAAGGCCAGTCTGTTCAGGGATCCGATCAGGACGATGTCGTTTTTATCCCCTTCACGACTGCCGAGCGAAAAGTCTTTGGAACATTGTTCCTTGGATCGGTCGGAGGAGTGTTTGTCTCGACGGAACGAACCGAGGATCTGGCGGATGCCGCAGAACAGATCCGTCAGGTGATGAGGGCTCGACATCGCTTGCAGGGTGAGCAGCCGGATGATTTCACCATTCGTACGCAGGTCGAAATCGGAAAGGTGCAGGAAGGGACGAGCGAAACCTTGACGGTCATGTTGATGATCATCGCGTCGGTCTCGTTACTTGTCGGCGGTATTGGGATTATGAACATTCTGCTTGTCTCTGTCACTGAGCGGACAAGAGAAATTGGAATTCGAATGGCGGTCGGAGCCAAACGTTTCCACATTCTCATACAGTTTTTGATCGAGGCTCTGACGCTCAGTGTGGTCGGTGGCTGTATCGGCATCCTGTTCGGAGTGCTTGCGGCGCGCTTGACGACAGTGATTGCCGGTTGGCCAACCATTATTTCAAGTGATACCGTCGCCGTTGCATTTGTGTTTTCCGTTGTGGTGGGTCTATTCTTTGGTTTATATCCCGCCAATAAGGCTGCTCGGCTGAATCCCATCGACGCATTGCGCTACGAATAGGGGAATCGCTCACCGGGGTCCCTTTCTACGCATTCATGTCTATTATTGTTTCAATGGCCCGAACCTGGGGATCGCCGGCCTGGTGCGCGAGATCGATGACAAACGGTGTTGGGTATTCAGTACCCCCTGGCTGGTGGGTGATGGTGATGATCGGTTGATGCAGTTTTTCTTGGTGGAGTTTCGTGACCACTGCTACCTCTTGCGTATTCAGTCGCACATGACTATGGATGGGGTAGATACCGATTCGTGCAATGAATGACGACACAATTCGCTGATCAAGCGTGCCTTGCCGAGCCTCCTGATACAGGCGTTGAAATGTGTGGTGAGGAGTCAGTGGG
>JANPKE010000052.1:0-4684 GCA_031425875.1 Nitrospirota bacterium | reverse complement strand
GATTCAACGAGGTCACAAAGAGACCGAACCAGGCGGCGAAGCCGATCGGGTGGAGCACCACGTCTGCCTCCGGCGGGAGCGGCCCGATCACCAGCCACGCCATGAGCTGAAGCAGCAACGGCTCGCCAAGTTGCAAACCATGGGTGGCCGTTCTATCCACAACCGTGGACAAACTGAGTCCGACGATCAGCGCCACAACGGCAACGATGACACCCGCCAAGGGACCGGCGACCCCGATGTCGAACAGCGCACGACGACTCAGAATCGGGCCACGCATACGGATGATGGCACCGAATGTTCCGATGAAATGGGGCGGCCCTGGGATAAACAGCGGCAAGGAGGCGGGCACCCGATGAATCTTGGATAGCACATAGTGCCCCAACTCGTGTGTGGTGAGAATAAACAGCAGCGCACCGGCAAACGGGATGCCACGCCAGAGCGTCTCAGGAGAAGCCAGGAGAAAATTCAAAGGGCCGCGTACCGGGCCGTGGTAGGCTTGGTAGGCTCCAGCCCACAATGTTGTAAAGACTGTCAGGAGAAAGAGGACAGTCGGTAATGCCCACTTGGAAAAAAACGACGCCTCGCCATCGTCATCGCTCTCCGTCTCGTCCCTTGGCGGCGGAGCCGGCTCTTCTCGGGTTTCAAGAGCGAGACCACGATCGAGATCTCGATGTTCATTCCGCTCGAATCCATCCATGTCATCCCTGTCTATTGAATCGTCGCAAACGGATTGTGATCGAGTTCTTCCTCAATGGTTGTGGCAGGCCCATGCCCGGGCAGGAGGCGATAGTCAGGAGAGAGCGTCAGCAGACGGTCGCGAACCGAATTGAGATGCGCCGAATACAGCTCCTTGGGATTGGACCGACCGATCGATCCGGCAAAGAGAGTATCCCCGACGAAACAGACCGGAAGTTGTGCGTCATCCAGCCGATAACAAATGCCGCCAGGTGTATGGCCCGGTGTCGCCACGCAATACACCGTACGGCGTCCGACGCTGATCGACGATCCATCTGCCGGCGCCACCAGCAGCTCCGTCCGCGGCCGCCAGCTCAACAGGCCCACATCCTCCGGTCCAAGATAGACCGGGACTTCATGACGGCTGAGAATCTGCTCGATTCCATCCGCATGGTCCGCATGGCCATGCGTCAGACAAATACCCACCAGGCGCAAGCTGCGTCGTCGAAGCACATCGAGCATCGCATGGGCGTTATAGGCCGTATCCACCAACAACGCTTCACCTTCATCATGCACGATATACCCTTGCACGCCATACCCACTGATGGAGCCCTGCACCATCTCTACCCAGGGCGGTGTCCGTTGCGACACCGGCTCCCATTTATCGACCGCAATCTGTTCGAGCGGTCCCGCACGCAGGCCCAACGCCTTGGCCAATGCGCGCACCTCCGCACGGTCTCGCGGCTGATCGCCACGTTCCAGCGCTGTAATATCGCCGCCGGGCAATCCCGTCATTCGAGCCACATCGCCGACCGACAACCCTTGTCCGGTCCGCGCCTTCTTGAGGATGTCGCAAAAGTCATCTTCTAACGGCATGGCAGCCTATAGCCAAAAGGGAATGCGGAAGGTACGAATCCGACAATGTTGTCGTTGCGGCGAGTTCGCTTCATCACTGTGCGTCCCATCTACCCTTCAGGACTGAGCGTGATTTCTTTCACGTCTCCAAATGTCGAAAGGGCCTTCGGTAAGGCCTCGCCTGATCCGACGGCCACGATCTTCAATCGATCGGGGCGCAAATGTTTCTTGGCCGCCGCTAAGACATCCGCTTTCGTCAGCTGCACGACCTTGGTCCGCAGCTGTTGCAGAAAGTCCTTCGGCAATCCATCGTACTCTAATTCCACCAACCGGCTGACGATCGCCGAAGGGCTGGCAAAGGAAAATACGAACGAATTCACATACGCTTCCTTGGCCTCCGCCAGCTCGGCATCGGTCACCGGCTCGGCGCGGATGCGTTCGATATTCGCCACGAACCGCTCGATCACTTCCTGTGTGGAGGTCAACTTGGTTTCCGCCCGCATCAGCCAGACACCTTGGTCGTGCATCCCCGTATTGAGACGGCTGCCGACGGAATAGGCCAGCCCCCGTTTCGTCCGCACATCGTTGAAGAGGCGGCTACGAAATGAACTCCCGCCCAAAATATCGTTCGCGATGGCCAACCCCACATAATCGGGATCATTCTCCTTGATCGAAAGATGTCCCACCCGGAGATGGGTCTGCGAGGTCTCTTTACCGACGAACCGGACAACCGGCCTCGACAGCTCCGCCTCCGGGACATCGACGATCCTCAACTCCGGCACCGTTCCCTTTTTCCAATTTCCGAATACTGTGCGCAGAGAGGCCACCATCTCGTCTCTCTTAAAATCACCGGTCACACCGAGGATCATCCCGTTCGGGTGAATCGTGTTGTGATGGAAGGTGACGAGATCGTCCCTCGTGATGCGTGTGACCGAATCCAGCGAGCTCTCTCGGGCACTCGGATGAGCAGCCCCATAGAGCATCTTGGCAAATTCACGGCCGACGATGGAGCCGGGATTATCCTGACGGCGGCGGATCCCCTCGATAGCCTGCAGCTTGACCAATTCGACACGGGCGGGATCGAACGCCGGGGTCCGAATGAGACCGGCGAAGATCTCCAACCCCCGCTTCACATCTTTACTCAGGACATCAAGCGACGCCGACCCTGATTGCCGCCCGATCCCGATACTCACATCAGCCGCAAATTGCTCCAGTTCGGCGTCAACCTGCTCTGCGGAAAGACCGCCACCGCCACCGGTCCGCATCACTGCCCCGGTCATGCCAGCGAGTCCGATCTTATCGATTGGATCAAGCCAACTCCCTGTTCGCATCGTCGCCGTGATCGACACCAACGGCAATTCATGGTCTTCCAGCAAATAGAGGACCATGCCGTTGTCCAGCACGACCCGATCGGGTTCCGGTGGTGAAAATTCCACCGGCTTAAACGTCATGGTTCTGGGATCACCGAGTGAGAGTTCCCCCGCATACACCGTGGTGACTGACGCCAGCAGCATGGCCATGCCAACCAAGCCAGCGATTCCACTTCCCCTCACCCCTACCCCCTTGCCCCTCATCGTCCTCATGGTCTCACCTCACCGGCGGGTACTACAGCAACGGCCTTGTCAGTCTGTTTCTTCACTAAGACCGCTACGGTACGGTTTGATTTTGTAAAGTACTGCGTCGCCACTCGCTGCACATCAGCCGCCGTGACCTTGGCAACCTTGTCACGTGATGTCACGATGTAGCGCCAGCCGCCTGCCACCGCCTGATATAAGGATAGTTGAGCAGCCAGACCACTATTCGATCGTAGGCCTCGGACGAGATCGGCATCCAGATTGTTAAGCACCTTTTCCAATTCCTGAGAGGAAACCGGCTCCCGCTTCAGCCGTTCCAACTCCTCATAGATCGCGGTTTCAACTTCCGCTGTCGAATGAGGGGCTAAGAGGGTCGCTGTGACGACGAAGAGATTCGGCGCCCGCACCCCCGGATGACTGGCATCCGACCCGACTGAGACGGCCAGTCGCTTCTCCCGTACCAACTTGTGATGCAAGCGAGACGTCAGTCCATCGCTCAGTACCGCGTCGATCACGTCAAACACATCGTCATCTGAATCCCCCAAGGTTGGCTTGTGGTACCCAATCACGATAGCCGGCTCGGCATCAAACTCTACGTCGACTCGCCGCTCGCCTCGCTGCTTTGGTTCGATCGTCACCAAAGGCGGCGCCGGCGGTGCGGCAGGAATTTTCCCGAACGTCTGCTCGATCAACGCGATGGTTTCTTGTGGATTGATATCACCGACCAACGCGATCGTGGCACGATTGGGACCATAGTGGGTCTTGAAGAAGGCTTCCGTGGCGGCAGGTGTCAACGACAGGATATCCGATCCCCATCCGATGGTGGGAACCCCATAGCCATGAGCGCGAAACGCGGCCGACGTGAAGGTCTCAAACAAGAGACCATTCGGACTGTCTTCGTTCCGCAGACGCCGTTCTTCCATCACGACACCGCGTTCCTTATAGAACTCGCGCAACACAGGGTTAGCCATTCGGTCTGATTCAATCGCCGCCCATAAGGGCAACCGATTGGACGGCAGACTAATCATATACCGCGTCACATCCTTGCCCGTCGATGCATTCAGTCCGACACCGCCGTGCCGCTGATACAACAACGCCATTTCATTCCCGACCACGTAGCGCGAGGCCTGAGTCTGTAGCTCAATGAGGCGATTCTGGAGCGATGCAATCGCGGCACGCTCTTCAGCCATTGCACCACTCCCTTTAGCGGCCAGATCACGCTGACGTTGGTCGAGCTCGGTCCCGACTAGCGCGAGTTCGTCCAAAATCGGTTTTTCGGTCTCATAGCTTGTCGTGCCGACGACACGCGTGCCTTTAAAGGCCATATGCTCATAGAGATGCGCGAGTCCGGTTTGGCCGACCTGCTCATCCATCCCACCCACCGCGAAGGTGATGTTGATGGAGACGACCGGCGTCTGATGTCGTTCGACCATGAGCACGGTCAGCCCATTTGCCAGCCGGTGCTCGATCACCCGTTCGGCGAGACTCGGCGTGGCAGCGTACGCCGGGTTAAAGATGCAAGAGAGACCGAAGATGATGAAGACGCAGGCTCCAATAATTGAACGACCACTCGCCCCCGA
>JANPKE010000051.1:0-21004 GCA_031425875.1 Nitrospirota bacterium | reverse complement strand
CGATTGCCCGTCGATTGATTATCACCAGTTATCAAGTTTACGGTTCCGTCGATCGGGGATGTTTTCTGGATAGCACCATGAGAAAAGGCTCGCGCGGCATCTGAAAACCGAACGGAATCAATCTCTGGTGCCTGTGCCCGCGCTTCATCAAGCGAGAGGCCGATTCCTGAACACAGGACCAAGACGAGAGGGGCGATGGTTTTCATAGGTGAATTCCTTTTGAGGCTAGTGTTGCTTTGAAAACCATAGCAAAAGACGCTGTATTGTCAAGAATTTGAGCTGGATTGGAAGGAGTTTGACGGGCCGTTGTTTCTAGTGCTAACGTGGGACCTTGTAATTTTTTATCTGACCGGAGCTCTGACCGGAGCATGGTGACTGACCGATGAATGGTAGTGAAAAAGAGGGTCAACGTCTTTCCAGGGGTCTCCGCCAGAAGGAGCGAATCGATACACAAATCCATCGCCGACGAACGGTCAAAGTGTTTTCTCCTCTGGAATCTGAATGGGAAATTTCACAGACTGGCCCATCTTCTCGTAGAGTAATGAGCAAGGCGACAGAGATCCGGAACTTGGTGTCTGATCGTGAGTTGCCACAAGAATGCAACTGCTCAACCTACTCTCCGCTGCCAGACCGCCTTCCCTAGGGCTTTCGGGTCCGCATGAATTAGGTCCTTTGTTCGCTTGCTATCCCCGAGACAGGGGCACTAAGATTTCTCTCATCATATCTATAATATCCTTTTTAGGTCAATGCCTTGTGAGAGAAAACTAAATGGCCGAGACCGAAGTTCTTCTTGATTACCTGACGAAGTTTTTTCCGATCTTTCTCTTTATCTTGGTAGCCTTGGTCTTTGGGGTGGCGACCTTACTCATCAGTTATTTTGTGCAGCCCCGGTATCCGGAGCCAGAAAAGTTATCGACCTACGAATGTGGAGCTGAACCATTTTCAGACGCCCGTATGCCATTTCCTGTCCGGTATTACATTTTTGCCATGTTGTTTGTCATCTTCGACATTGAGGTGATCTTCCTCTACCCGTGGGCGGTCGTCTTCACCAAGATTGGGGTGATTGGGCTGATTGAAATGATGATTTTTATAGGCTTGTTCATCGTGGCCTACGTCTACGCCTGGCGAAAAGGCGCACTGGAGTGGGACTGAGGTTTGTATGGGACTGATCCATCTGGGACGGCATGAGAAAGACGCGGCTCCGGACATCATCACGGGGTCTCTTGAAAAAGCTGTGAATTGGGCGAGGAAAGGCTCTCTCTGGCCGATGACCTTTGGGCTCGCTTGCTGCGCCATCGAGATGATGGCCGCTGTTTCTTCTCGGTACGACATGGATCGGTTCGGGGCAGGCGTGTTTCGTGGCTCGCCGCGGCAGTCAGATTTGATGATCGTCGCTGGAACCGTGTGCCGACGTATGGCACCGGTGATTCGAAAGATTTATGACCAAATGCCGGAACCTAAATACGTGATTGCGATGGGTTCCTGCGCCACGTCAGGGAACATCTATGACAGTTACAGTGTCGTGCAGGGAGTTGATCGATTTGTTCCCGTGGACATTTATGTGCCTGGCTGCCCTCCGACGCCGGAGGCACTCTTGGACGGCATCCTGAAGCTGCAGGAGCGTATTATGCAAAAACGCGTGTTTGTGACTCAGCCAGAACAGGTTAGGGCCGGTCTGAAGGTCTGACGCATTGTATGCATCCATTGCTGCAACGAATTCAGCAGACGTTTTCGGTTGGAGTCACTGGCTTGGCTGAGTGGCGAGGTGATGCGGCGGTGACCGTTACGCGAGACAAACTCCATGAAGTGGCTCAGTTTCTGCGCAACGATCCCGGGATGGATTTCGATTATATCGTCCATGTGAGTTCCGTGGATTGGCCCGACGACGAAGAGCGATTCGAAGTGGTGTGGGAGTTCTACTCGATTCGGAAGCGGCATCGCATCCGACTGAAGACGCGGGTGCCTGAATCGGATTGTGTCGTTGATTCCTTGACGGATCTTTGGAAGGGTGCCGATTTCATGGAACGTGAAGTCTTCGACATGATGGGTGTCCGGTTTCGAAATCATCCCGATCTTCGACGGATTCTCATGCCGGATGACTATACCGAAGGCTACCCGTTGCGTAAGGATTTTCCGCTCCGCGGCAAAGGCTGGCGAGACACGTTTGATTTTCTAGACGAAGTTCCGCGATAGGATGCTCTACCATCATGGCATTCGAAGATCAAAGAACCACTGTTTATAAGGTCAACCCGGAACACCCGGAAAGCGAGACGCTCCCGACCTTACGAACCGAGGAGCTCTTGCTCAATATGGGGCCGCAACATCCCAGTACCCATGGGGTGCTCAAGGTAATCCTAGAGCTGGAAGGGGAGCGGCTCGTGAAGTCCACGCCAGTGATGGGGTATCTCCACCGGGGAGTAGAAAAGCTTGCCGAAGACGGCACGTATCATCAGTTCATTCCTCATACGGATCGACTCGACTATGTCTGCGCAATGTACAACAACTTTGCCTACTGCCGAGCCGTCGAGAAACTTTTAAATTTACAGGTCCCGGAACGAGCTGAATATTTACGGACGATCGTTGCGGAAGTTCAGCGCATCATTGGACACCAATTTTGGCTGAGCGCCCAGGCGCTTGATATTGGAGCCATGACAGTCTTTTTTTACTGTTTTCGGGATCGCGAAATCCTCCTTGATTGGTTCGACGAGCTGTGTGGCGCTCGCCTCACAACGAGCTGGTACCGAATCGGTGGGGTTGAGCGGGACTTGACGCCGTCGTTGATCGACAAGCTCAAGCAGTTTCTCGACTATTTCCCGCCGAAGATCGATGAATATCAAGTGTTTCTTGAGAAAAACCGCATTTGGCTTGGGCGCACCAAAGGGGTTGCCGTGATTTCAGCAGAAGATGCGGTCAGTTTTGGGCTGAGCGGGCCAGTTCTCCGCGGATCCGGCGTGGACTACGACCTTCGCAAGTATGAGCCCTATAGCGCCTATCCAAAGTGCGAGTTCAGCGTGCCTGTCGGAAAAAACGGGGATACGTACGATCGTTACTGGATTCGGGTGATGGAGCTTTACGAGAGCGTCAAGATCATTCGGCAATGTCTGGAGCAGATGCAAGAGGGGCCCGTTATGGCGGATGTTCCAAGCGTGACGCTGCCGCCGAAAGAACGCGTCTTTACAAATCTAGAGGCGATGATCCAACAGTTCAAGCTCTTCTCGCAGGGGTTCGATGTTCCACCGGGCGAAGTCTACTGCGGTACAGAAGCGCATAAAGGGGAGCTGGGCTTTTACATCGTCAGTACGGGGGGCGGAAAGCCCTATCGACTCAAAATTCGAGCCCCTTCGTTCATTCACATGGGCGCCTTCGATCACATGGCCAGAGGGTATATGATCTCGGACGCCTGTACGATATTCGGGACCTACGATATAGTGATGGGCGAGTGTGACCGATAAACGTGACGCGCGAGATGTACCAAGTGAAACGTACAATTAGAGGTTCGTTTTACGGTGCTCGTTTTTCCATGTACGGAGAAGACCTATGGGTTTGAAGTCGGCTACTAATCCAGACGTCGAAGCGGCACGGATCGAATTGAGCATCGACGGAAAATCCGTCACGGCACAGGACGGCGTGTCGTTGTACGACGTCATCTCGATGACGGGCAAGATCATCCCGGCCATGTGTTACCACTACACCTTTGACCCGTTCGGCTCTTGCGGGATGTGCCTCGTCATGCAAGAGGGGAAGAAAGCTCCTGTTCGGTCCTGTACTGCCAAGGCGGCGGCGGGAATGGTGATCCGTACTGAAGGCGAGGATCTCTTTCTCGCCCGGAAGAAAGCCGTCGAGAAACATCTGTCTGTGCATCCTCTCGACTGCCCAGTGTGCGATGCGGACGGCCATTGTGAACTTCAAGATATGGCCTTTCAGCATGGCGTGACAAATCTGGCCAGTGCCAAGCAGAAACTCATTCCGGAAGATACCCGCAGTCTCGTGCTCGACTTCAACATGAATCGCTGCATCGCCTGCGCAGAATGCATCAATGTTTGCAAGGATGTGTTGATGATCGATGCGTTGCAGTTCATGAAGAAGGGCGGATTCAACCAGGTCGTGGCCAAGGGCGACCTCGCCCTCGATTGCGAATTCTGCGGAGATTGTTTAGCGGTCTGTCCGGTTGGCGCCATCACGAACAAGTTTTCCAAGTATCTGTATAAACCGTGGCAGATGAAGACGACGACGACGACCTGCAATTACTGCGGAGACGGTTGCCAACTCTATCTAGAAACAAAAGATGAAGAGGTGGTCCGAGTTACCTCCCCATTATCTTGGAAGAACAAGTGGGGAGACCGATCAGAAACCGCCAAGGGGCACGGCGGGATCTGCGTACGTGGACGTTTTGGGTTCGAAAATCTGGATAGTAAGAGCCGGCTTACACAGCCACTGGTCCGCGAAGGCGGTCAGTTGGTGCAGAAACCTTGGCTGGACACGATGGATCTGCTCGTAGACCGTTTTACCGAAATCAAACGGCAATACGGACCCGATGCCATCGCCGGCCTCGTGACGGCGCGCTGTACGAATGAAGAGTTGTATCTGTTTCAGAAGCTCATGCGCACGGTTTTTGGTACCAACCAGCTCGATAGCAGCGCCCGCTATGGCCATATGAACTTTGTGCTTGCCTCTAAACATGCTGTTGGACTGGGAAGGACGCCGAATGATTGGGAAGATCTGACGAAAGCGAAAGCCATCATCTTGATCGGTTCCAATATTACCGAAACGAACCCGTTGACTGCTGTGCGAATCAAAGAAGCCCTGCGGGTCTACAAGGCTCAGGTGGTGACGCTCGACAGCGCCATTACCAATATGGCGAAGTTGGCATCGCACCCGTTTTTGATCAAGCCGGGGACGGAAGGGGCGGTGATCGATGGATTAGTCAAAGCGGCCATTGATCAGGATTTTGTGGACGAAGAGACTGTTGGAAAACACCCCCACGCGTTTGAAGCGCTCAAAAGCGCGGTGGCCGACGTGTCGTTGGAGCGGCTCGCGGCTCAGACCGGCCTTTCCGTAGAAGCCTTCCACGAAATTGTAGCTATTTTTGCAGAATCGACGAGGTCGATCATTCTCTGTGCGGAAGGGATTGTCAGGCGAACGAACGGCTATCAAAACGTCTTAAAGCTAATGGATCTGGCCTGGATCACCGGCAAGCTTGGTCGAACAGGCTGCGGTGTGAACACGGTGACGGAGGAGCCGAACGAACAAGGGGCCGTTGATATGGGCGTGGCTCCCGAGTTTTTCCCTGGGCAAGCTCGGTTTGACGATCCCGCAGCACGGGACCGGTTTGCTAGAGCATGGGAGGCGCCGCTTCCTCCGACCGGATCGAGTGCCCACCTCGTTGAAATATTGAAGCGGTGTAAGAGCGGCCAGATTAAAGCGTTGTATGTGCTCGGCGAAAATCCGCTCGCGACCTTGCCGGCTTCGATGGAGGTGCGTGCTGGTCTCGAACGGCTCGAACTCCTGGTGGTGCAAGATCCTTTCTTGACCGATACGGCGAAAATGGCTCATTTTGTGCTCCCGGCCTGTACCTACGCGGAAAAGGAGGGCACCTTTACGAACCTCGAAGGTCGTGTCCTTCGCGTTCGTCAGGCGATGGATCCGCTTGGAGAGAGCCTACCGGACTGGCACATCATGACCTCCCTCGCGAACGCAATGGGACGTCAATGGGAATATCAATCGTCTAACGATATTCAGGCCGAGATCATGAAGTTGCTGCCCGGATACTACAATCTCGGCCAACCCCGCCAAGTATTGCCTGTTCCAGATCAGTATTTGTCTACCGGCTATGAGGTGGAGGTCAAGGCTCGTTATCGCCCTACACCTTTATCAGGGGAACTTACACGGCCTTTTGCGCTGTTGATGGGGCAGGTGCTCATGCATTCTGGAAAGATGTCGACGCAAGCGTCTGGGCTTATAACAATCGCTCCGAACACCGGGAAGCTGCGGATGAACATACAAGATATGGAACGTCTTGGACTGCACGATGGGGTGAAGGTGCGTTTGATCTCGGATCGGGGTTCCCTTCAGCTTGGTGTGCAGCCTGACCAGTCCGTTGCGCCTGGCACGTGCTTTTTCCCGGAGCATTTTAACGAACCGCCAGTCAAGGATTTGATGACGGTGTCGGTTGATGCCACGACTGGTGTCCCGTCGTTCAAGCAGATCTGGGTGAGTGTTGAACAGGTATAAGCGGATGTCTATCGGTTGCCCGTTCGTGACGAGGAGTTTACGATGAGTGTCGTAGCCCTGACCAAAAAAATCCTTCAGGCCGCGCTCTTCTATGAGATCTGGGATGCGATGAAGGTTACGTTTCGGCACATGCTTCATCGACCGATGACGTTTCAGTATCCACGGGAACAGCGAACGATTCCGGATGCGCATCGCGGTGCGCTTGGCTTGCTTCGATACGACGATGGGCACGAGCGGTGTGTCGGCTGCGATCTGTGCGAGGTCGCCTGTCCATCGCATTGCATCAAGGTGATTAGTGCGGAGGATACGACCCGTCCACTTCAGCGCTACGCCAGCGAATTCTATATCGATATCACGAAATGCGTTTTCTGCGGTTATTGTGTTGAGGCCTGTCCAGTCAATGCGCTGGCGATGACCAAGATGTACGAATATTCAACCCACGACAAACGCAGTCTGCTGTTCGACAAAAAGCGGTTGTACGACATTGGCGAACGCCACCTCGATGATGGAAAGAAATATTTGTATGCGCACAACCAAGAGAAGGATGTGGAGCAGAGCCGCGAGTACCGCTACTATTTCCCGCAGTCGGTACAGAAGTCGACCCAACCTCCTCCCAAACATTTGAGTTGAGCCGAACCCATGGTCGGAGTGTTTTTCGCTTATTTCGCATTGGTCAGTATTGCCGCTGGTGTTTTGACGGTGACCTTACGGCACCCTGTTCACTGTGCGCTCTCCTTGCTCGTGTTGCTGATGCACGTCTCCGGCCTGTTCATCCTGCTGAACGCGGAGTTTCTTTGGGCCGTGCAAGTCATCGTCTACGTCGGAGCCATTCTGGTGCTGTATCTCTTTGTGTTGATGTTAATGAATCTCAAAACAGATGAGCGGTATTTCCACCAATCGGCGCTGTATGTTCTTGGGCCTGCGATCTTGGGGGCCAGCTACGTTCTGTACCACCTCCTGCGGTCTCCATTTGATGGGACGAAGGGGGATACGCCGGCCAGTGCCGTGCTGCAAGACGGGGATACCTATGCCGTGGGTATCAAGATGTTCAGCGACTATCTCTTGCAGTTTGAGATCGTCGGCATCTTTCTGCTTGGAGCTGTCATTGGTGCGATTGTCCTGGCCAAGACGCCGAAACAGCTCGATACGGAGAGAGAGCGATCATGATCCCACTGTCTGCTTATACAGCCGTCAGTGCCGTCCTTTTTATCATAGGACTCATGGGTGTACTTGTCAGACGGAACTTCATCATTGTGCTGCTGTCAGTTGAAATCATGATGAATGCGGCCAATATTAATCTGGTCGCCTTTTCACATTACTTGGAATCGATGGCGGGGCAACTTGTGGCCCTATTCATCATTGCGATTGCGGCGGGCGAAGCGGCCGTCGGGTTGGCCATCATCATCGTTGTGTTCAGAGGCAAGATTTCCACGAATGTGGATGAGATGAACCTATTAAAGTGGTAGCAGGATGTGGATAATCACCTCCAACAGCGCAGTCGGTAGGTCGTAGCCCTCAACGTACTTCCACGCGTACGCTTTAGGATCCGGCTCCGTCTCCGTGAGCATGGTTGGCTAGGTGAACATCCTCGGAATGGCACGAGACTGTGTCCGACTTGACTGATCTCCTCATTAAATTGATTCCTGTGTTTCCGCTGCTCGCGGTTCTGGTGAACGGACTGCTGGGATCCCGCTACTCTCACGACCTGGCCCATCGATTGGCGTGGGGGTCGGTCGGTCTCTCGTTTCTCTGTACGGTCGGCGTCTTCACCGACGTCATGCGGACAGGGGTTTCCCATGAAGTCATTGTCTATCAGTGGATCTTCGGGGGTGATCTCGCGATCAATTTAGCCTACCTGGTGGATCCCTTGACCTGTGCTTGGTTGCTGGTTGTCACCGGTGTGGGGTTCCTCATTCACGTCTATTCCGTCGGCTATATGCATGGAGAAGCTGGATTCACACGCTTCTTCACCTACATGAATCTCTTCATGGTCTCAATGCTGCTTCTTGTCATGGGGAACAACTATGTCGTGCTTTTTATCGGTTGGGAGGGTGTCGGGCTCTGTTCCTATCTGTTGATCGGGTACTACTATGACAAGGTTTCCGCCGCCAAAGCAGCCTCCAAGGCTTTCGTGGTCAACCGGATCGGCGACGCGGGATTTCTTGTCGCCATATTTCTTGTCTTTATCAACTTTAAGACCCTCGACTACACAAAGGTCTTTGCCCAGGTTGGGCAACTGTCTCCGGACATGGCCACCGCCATTGCCCTCTGTCTCCTCGTTGGTGCGATTGGGAAGTCCGCGCAGCTTCCCCTTCACACATGGCTGCCCGATGCAATGGAAGGCCCGACGCCGGTAAGCGCGTTGATCCATGCGGCGACGATGGTGACGGCCGGTGTCTACATGATCGTCCGTAATCACGCCATCTTCGATCTCTCGCCCTTCGCGATGTCGATGGTCGCGTTCGTCGGGGGAGGCACCGCGTTGTTTGCGGCGACCATCGGACTCGTCCAGACAGACATCAAGCGCGTGTTAGCTTATTCGACCGTCAGCCAGCTCGGATACATGTTCCTGGGTTGCGGGATCGGTGCCTATACGGCCTCGGTGTTTCATGTCATGACCCATGCGTTCTTCAAAGCGTTGTTGTTCTTGTCGGCAGGGTCGGTGATCCATGCCTTATCGGGGGAACAGGATATCCGAAAGATGGGCGGGCTGAGCAACCGAATTCCATGGACCCATCGTCTGTTTCTGATCGGCACCATTGCGATCGCCGGGCTTCCTCCTCTAGCGGGATTCTGGAGCAAAGACGAAATTATGGCCCATGCCTTCACCCATCATCACTATCTCCTGTATAGCATGGCGGCCGTCGGAGCCCTGATGACATCTTTTTATATGTTCCGTCTGACCTATCTGACGTTCTATGGTGCGTCTCGGATGGATGCTCATACGGCCGAGCATGTGCACGAATCTCCGATGGTCATGGTCGCTCCCTTACTGGTCCTTGCCTTCCTCTCGATCGTGGGTGGATTGATCTTGGGGTTTCCACCAGAGCATGGCTGGCTGCATGGATTTTTGGGACCGGTCGTTGGGGGTGGGGCTGAGCATGAGGCCGGTGCCGGTATGGTGATTCTATTGATGAGCATCGCGATCGTCATTGCGTTGCTCGGCTGGGGACTCGCACATTTTCTGTATGCCGTGAGTCCGATGACTGCGGAAGGATGGTCGGAGAGATTTTCAGGAGCCTATCGAGTCTTATTGAACAAGTATTACGTGGATGAACTCTACGACCTCCTTTTTGTTGAGCCGCTCAAGCGTCTGGGAGCACTGCTTGACTGGTTCGATCGTACCATCATAGACGGTATCGTGCGCGGGGTGGGTCGGTTGACGGATTGGGGTGCCTCTGGCTCCACATGGATCGAGAAGCACATCGTGTATGCCGGGCTCAACGTGATCGGTTATGGCAATCACCTTGCGGCTCGCGAAGGGCGGAAGATGCAGAGTGGAATGGTCCATCATTATGCCGCCATCATCGTTGCGGGACTGTTCCTGTTAGTTCTTATTGTTCAACTATTTGCTCAGATGTAGGCGTTAACCGGATTAGTTAGACGGTCTTTCATGCTCGAAGAACTCACAGCCGGATTCCCGATTCTGTCCTGTATTCTCTTCCTTCCCGTTGCCGGGGCGGTTGTGCTCTGGCTGTTCGACGAAGAGGACATGGTCAGGACCTCAGCTCTCACGATTGCGTTGGTTGAGCTTGCGCTCTCTGTATTTGTCCTGCTGCGTTTTGTTCCGGAATCGGCTGCCATGCAGTTTACGGAACGTGTTCAATGGATTCCGGCCTTAGGCATTAGCTATCACCTGGCAGTCGATGGAATCAGCGTATTGTTCGTGGGGCTCACGGCTTTTCTGACGGTTCTGGTGGTGGTGTACTCGTGGGATACGATCCGACATCAAGTCAAACTGTACATGATGTGCCTGCTAGCGCTCGAGACGACGACGATGGGCGTTTTCGTGTCGTTGGATTTGATTCTGTTCTTCGTGTTCTGGGAGCTCATGCTGATTCCCAGCTACTTCCTGATCAAACTGTGGGGAGGAGGGGCCGAGCGTCACTATGCCGCGCTGAAGTTCGTCCTGTATACGCTCTTGGGCAGTGTCTTCATGCTGGTAGGCATCGCGTTGCTGGATATCAATTATCATCAGTGGGCGTTGCTGCATCACACGGAGCAGACGTATTCGTTTGATCTGCTGGATCTCCTGCGGGTGCCGATTCCGGTCTCTCAGCAACTCGTCATCTTTTGGCTGATGTTCCTGGGCTTTGCGTTCAAAGCGCCCGTGTTTCCCTTTCACACATGGCTGCCCGATGCGCTGTTGGAGGGGCCGATTGGAATGGCTGTGGTCTTGGCGGGTTTGAAACTGGGCACGTTCGGTTTCATCCGCTTCAGCATTCCGCTGCTCCCGGATGCATCGAAAAGCGAGACGGTCGTCATGGTTGTGGTCGGGCTCGGGCTCTGCGCGATTCTTTATGGTGCGTGGATGGCCTTGGTCCAAGCCGATTTTCGACGCTTGCTGGCCTACAGCAGCGTCAGTCATCTTGGTTTTGTTGTCGTCGGGTTGTTTGCCTTGAATTATCAAGGTCTGCAAGGCAGCTTGCTCACGATGATCAATCTTGGTTTCAGCACGGCAGGGCTCTTCTTTATCGCCGGGTTTCTCTACTCTCGGCAGCAGACGACAGAGTTGTCGGCGTTCGGCGGGATGGCGAAGCAAGTGCCTCTGTTGGCGACCTTCTTTCTCATTATCGGGCTGGCGTCGATCGGACTTCCCGGCACTAACGGCTTTGTCGGCGAGTTTCTCATCCTTTTGGGGGCGTTCAAGGCCAAATGGTGGTTCGGTGCCGTCGCCGTTCTGGGAGTGATTTTCGGGGCCGCCTATTTTCTGTGGTACTACGAACGGTCGATGTTCGGCCCGTTGGGTGCTGCGGTGAAGGGGACCATGAGCGATCTGCAACCGCGCGAGAAGATCATTGCGGTGTCACTGTCCGTCATGATTCTTTGGATCGGGCTGTATCCGTCACCGTTCCTGCGAATCATGAATGGATCGATCCAAGCACTTGTTGATCGGGTCCAACAGGAGACGAAGGTGTCACTACAAGACAACCGAACTGGAAGAGGGTATTAGGTCACGAGATGGGAGAATACGCACTGCTCTATATCCTCTTTGCGCCGTTCGCAGGCGCCCTGGCATTGATTTTTATTTCCAATCGCCAACCTCTGCTCGTTCGAAGCGTCGCGGCGAGTGCGGCGTTTGTGTCGCTGCTTGCATCGCTCTATCTCTTTTATGCGTATGATCCGGTGAAAGGGGGGTTCCAATTCGTCCAGAAATATGAATGGTCGAAACAGCTGGGTATTTCACTGCATCTTGGGGTGGATGGAATTGGCACGCCTCTCGTGCTGGCCTCCTCGATTTTGCTGTTTGCCGGCATCTTCGTGTCGTGGCATATCAAGGACCGCGCGAAAGAGTTTTACATCTGGCTGCTGATCTTGGCTGCGGCCACGATCGGCGTGTTCATGTCTCTCGACCTGTTTTTCCTCTATTTCTTCTACGAGATGTCCGTCATTCCAATGTATTTATTGTTGGGGATGTGGGGCAGCCACACGAAGAAGTATTTGGAGATGACCGATTCTGAAGGTCTGAAGCTGCGTGACTCAGTCGGGTTTATCCTCAACTTTGGCTCGAACAGTAAAGAATATGCGGCGATGAAACTGGTGCTCTTCTTGTCGGCGTTTGCCGTTGCCGCGCTGATGGGCATCTTACTCATCTACAAATACTCTGGCCTGAACACCTTCGACATTCTGGTGCTCCGTGAGCAGGCCAATCTCATGAATATCCCGGTGCTCGGGACGACCTTGGACAAGATCATTTGGGTGTTGGTGTTCTTCGGGTTTGCGTCGATCGCGCCACTATGGCCGTTGCACTCGTGGTCTCCGGTCGGCCATGCAGCTGCGCCGGCCGCAACCAGCATGCTTCATGCGGGTGTCTTGATGAAGCTCGGACACTTTTCCATTATTCGAGTGGCCTTCGAAATTCTCCCTGAAACGACCAGAGAACTGATGCCGATCGCCGCTGTCCTGTGCATGTTCAGCATTGTGTATGGCGGCTTCGTTGCGTTTTATGCCAAAGACACCAAATACGTGATCGGCTATTCCAGTTCCAGTCACATGGGCTATGTATTTTTAGGCATGGCCGCGTTGAATTACATCAGTTTGAGCGGGGCCGTGATCTATATGTTCGCCCATGCGATGGCGACGGGCATGCTCTTCGCGATGGCCGGCTGGGTCTATGACCAAACGCATACAAGGGATATCCCGTCGTTAGGTGGTCTGTCCAACAAGATGCCGTTCATCTCGGTGTGTTTTGTCGTCGGCTGTATGGCATCAATCGGGATGCCGGGCACGGTCAACTTTATTGCAGAAATCATGATCATTGTCGGCAGTTGGGACAAGTACCCCCTCCAAGTCATCGTGGCTATGCTAGGGATTGTGTTGACCTTGGCCTACCTGTTCAAAATGATGCGAGGTCTTTTCTACGGTCCGATGAACCAAAAGTACAGCCACGCGCACGATGCGATCTCTGCGGTTGATCGTCTCCCTTTGTTGATCATGATCTCAGTCAGTATTGGATTCGGAATTTTCCCGATGCATTTGTATGATGTCGTTCGGTCCGGAGTCGATCCGTTAGTGGCGAGGATTACGCGCGTGGTTCCCGTTGCCCAAACCCATGAAGGGTCAGGGGTACGGAATGAGGTGATAATCCCAGGAACGACTTCTACGGTTCCGGTCGTTGCCAGCAAGCTCCTACCGCTTCCGTCTCAGGTCTCGCGAGGAGAGGGCGAATGACGTTCTCGCTGAATTTGGCCTTCTCCGATCTTCTGCTGTTATTGCCGGAGATCTTTTTAACCTGCTGGCTTTGTGTGGTCCTCATCGTTGATTTTTCCTTTCCGCGTGTACCTAAAGAGCGACTGGCCTATCTCAGTGTCGCAGGTCTTGTCGTTACGCTTGGCTGTTTGGCGTGGTTTGACATGAATCATGTTTCCGGCACGCTCTTCGGCAACATGTTCGTGCTGGATCGCATGGCGATCTTTTTCAAAGTCGTTATCCTCGGGGCCACGATACTCGTCATCCTGGCGTCGATCGAGTACGTCAATCGCTTCACGCTTTTTCGGGGGGAATATTATTGCCTCGTCGTCATGTCGGCACTGGGCATGATGTTCATGGTGTCCGCCAATGATCTGCTGTCCGTCTTCGTCAGCCTGGAGTTTGCAACACTTGGGTTCTACGTTCTGGTTTCGTATCTACGTGATGATTTGGCTTCGAACGAAGGAGGGCTCAAGTTTTTTATCCTGGGCGTCCTTGCCGCCGGCTTACTGGCCTACGGGATCAGCCTTGTCTACGGTGAAACCGGCAAGCTCGTGTTTTCGGACATGGCATCCGCCCAGCCAACGCCAGGCTTGATCATTGGGTTTCTGCTGATCTTTGCTGCCCTGGGATTTAAGGTCGGCGCTGTTCCATTCCACTCGTGGATTCCCGATACCTACCATGGAGCTCCGACTCCTGTAACAACATTTTTGTCGATTGCCCCAAAGGCCGCAGCGTTTGCGATCTTGCTCCGCATTTTCCTGGTCGCCTTGGGAACATTTAAGCCGTTATGGGTGGTTCTCTTAGTGGCTGTGTCCATCCTCTCGATGACCTATGCCAATATTGTGGCAATTGCGCAACGCAACATTAAGCGACTGCTGGCCTATTCCGGTATCGCCCAAGTAGGGAATATTTTGATCGGCCTTGCAGCAGGCACCAAAATGGGAAACGATGCCATTTTGTTTTATCTTCTCGCCTACCTGTTTGCGAATATCGGGGCCTTCGCGGTCGTGATTGCGGTCAGCCAGGCTATTGGAACAGATGAGATTGAGGATTACCGAGGCCTCAGTAGACGGTCGCCGTTTCTGGCGTTTGCGATGTTGTTGTTTCTGCTGTCTCTCGCCGGGGTGCCACCTCTCGCCGGGTTTATCGGTAAACTCTACATTTTCGTGGCAGCCATCAAAGAAGGTCTCTATACGTTGATCGTGGTCGGTTTGATCAATATCGTCATCTCGATGTACTATTACCTCATCGTCGTGAAACAGATGTATATTAATGAGCCGATCGATCCCTCCCCTATCGCGATTTCTGGTCCGATGAAGACGGTGATTTATGTTGGGTTAGCCGGAACGCTGGTGATCGGCATTTACCCTCAACCGTTCACGGACTGGGTTGTCTCCGCAACACTGATGTTTGCCAACTTTATCGGTCCTTCGGTGACGGTCGCTCCTCCGGTTCATTCGCTAGGCGGGTAGTTTCTGCTTCCGCCTCTTAAGAGTTCTGCTACAATTACCTGTGAGACACGAGTTCACTGCGTGGCTTCCGTACGATCAACAAAGTGTCTTGATGCACATCATCCTGATCGATGGAATCAGCCTCCAACCATCATTCACAGCCTCCCTTCTTAGCGGCTGAGGGACCTACACCTTCCTCTTCCGCTCCTGCGGGCCCCTCTGGTTTCTCCCGTGTTTTTGTCACGTGGTTTCAACGACTGACCATCGAGCACCGGGTGCTAGCCGGTTTTAGTCTGGTGTTCGTGGGGATTCTTATCGTGAGCGCGGTCTCCTATCACAATATGAATATCCTCCTTGCGAACAGGGGATTGGATGGCCGGAGTCAGGATCTCATCCAACTCCTAAGCAATGTCGCTGTGGCAATGAGTGAAGCAGAAGATACACACCGTCGTTATTTGGTGACGGGAGAGGCGTCGTATCTGGAGGCTTACAAGAAGGTCGTGAAGGAGAAGCCGACATTCACCACGTATCTCAATGACTTGATCCGTGAATCACCGGAGCAGCTACCACGCGTCGGACTTCTCGATCGTATGATGGACCGGCAACTGAACGCCGAATCAAAAGCGATAGCCCAGTTTCAGGAGGGCGGCTTCCGAGCCGTCAAGAAAATGGCTTTTGAAGGGGCCGGAAAGCGAGAACTTGGCGTGATTCACCAAATTATTTCGGAAATGGATTTGCATGAGCGACAAGCTATAAGTCGACGTGTCGTGGAATCAGCCGCCGGGACCAAAACCACTATTGTGCTCCTCTGCAGCGGTGCATTGCTGCAGCTGGTTCTGTTGGCATGGGTGTACTACCTGATTCGTCATGACATCACGGAACGGCGACGTATTGCCGGGGAGCTACAACGCCGAGGGGAGCTCTTGGAGTCTGCAAACAAAGAGCTGGAAGCATTCAGCTATTCAGTCTCCCACGACCTACGAGCGCCGTTACGTCACATCGACGGCTATGCCGCGCTCTTGCGGAAAGCGGTCGAGCATTCGCTGAATGACAAGGCTGCCCGGTATTTGCAGACGATCTCAGATTCTGCCAAACAGATGGGACAGCTGATCGATGACCTGTTGGTGTTTTCTCGTATGGGTCGGCAAGAAATGCTTCATACCGCCGTTAACCTGGATCAGCTGATCAAGAACATCCTTTCCGATCTCCGCTTGGACTTGCAAGGACGAGAGATATCATGGACAATCGCTGTATTGCCTGAAGTACAGGGCGATCCGGCCATGCTCCGACAGGTCTTTATGAACTTGATCGCAAATGCCGTGAAGTTTACGAGCACCAGGCGGATCGCCACGGTTGAGATCGGTGTGGAGCACCCCAGCTCTACGGAAATCGTCCTTTTCGTCCGCGACAATGGCGTGGGATTCGACATGCAGTACGCTCCCAAACTGTTTGGAGTATTCCAGAGACTGCACCGAGCCGACGAGTTTGAAGGGACGGGCATTGGCCTCGCCAACGTTCGTCGGATCGTTCATCGTCACGGGGGACGGACCTGGGCCGAAAGTGTGCCGGACAACGGAGCGACGTTCTATGTCCTGCTCCCAATGAGGAGGCGTGACTCGTGACGGCGGCCAAACCGATCCTTCTCGCCGAAGATAACCCGCGAGACGCCGAGCTGGCCTTGGCTGCCATGGAGGCCGAGCATATCTCAGAAAAAGTCGTGCTGTGCCATGATGGCGCTGAAGTGTTGGACTATCTGTATTGTCGCGGACAATTCAAGTCACGGCTGAAAGGGAATCCAGCTGTTGTGTTTCTTGATCTCAAAATGCCAAAAGTGAACGGCCTTGAGGTCTTGCGTACCATCAAGACGGACGCCAATCTTCGTCCGATTCCCGTTGTGATGCTGACATCCTCACGAGAAGAACGTGACCTGGCCGAGAGCTATGCCTTGGGGGCCAACGCCTACGTCGTCAAGCCCGTGGAGTTTCACAAATTCTTGTCCGCCGTCAAGGAGCTAGGAACATTTTGGGGTGTCATCAATGAGCCCCCTCCTGAAAATTGCCGTTCCACCCACTGACGTTACCATGACGACTCTGCTAAGAGTCTTGCATCTAGAGGCTAACCCAGAAGATGCGGCTCGTATCGAGGCCCTGCTGGTCGATGGAGGGCTGTCGTGTACGATACGACGGGTAGAAACTCGCCACACCTTTACGTCCGCTCTGAACAATGGCCAGGTGGACCTCATCTTGGCTGAATTCTTCCTACAGGGGTTTGATGGGGGGGGCGCTCTAGAGGTGGCTCAACAGCTAGCTCCTGACGTGCCGTTTATCTTTCTCTCGGCCGCGCGTGATGAGACCCTGTGTTTCGAACACATGCATCGCGGTGCGACGGATTGTATCTCCAAAGAAGGATTAGGTCGACTGGTCCCATCGGTGCGCCGCGTACTGCGTGAGCGAGAAGCACGAGTGGCACGAAGGCAAGCGGAGGAAGCACTGCTACAAAGCGAAATGCAACTTCGGCAGCTTCAAAAACTTGAGGCCGTCGGCCGTTTGGCGGGAGGACTTGCACACGATTTTAATAACTTGCTGATGGTCATCATGGGACAGAGTCAGGTGCTGCTCAGCGAAATGGGTCCGGAGCACCCGCTGAGAAATCGGGTGGAGGAAATGCAGAAGGCGGGGGAGCGAGCGAGGGTGCTCATTCGCCAGTTGCTCAGCTTCAGCAGAAAACAGCCTTCTGGAGAGAAAGTGCTGAACCTGAATGCCACCCTCAGTAATTGTGAGAGCATGCTTCGGAGATTGATTGGAGCAGATATTCAACTGACGTTGAGACTGAGCGTGGATGATCTTCGTATCAAAGCCGACCCTGCCTTTGTTGAACAGATTGTGATGAATCTAGTAGTAAACGCGCGAGATGCATTGCTGACCGGCGGTAAGCTGACAATTGAAACTACCTCGGCCAACCTCGCCCACGCGCCGACATATCATATCAATCCGCTCCCGCCGGGAGAGTACGTGAAGATTTCGGTATCCGACACAGGCTGCGGAATGTCTCCTGAGGTACAGGCGCAGATCTTTAAGCCTTTCTTTACGACCAAGGAGGAAGGAAAAGGAACTGGCCTTGGGCTTTCCACCGTGTTCGGTATTGTCACCGAAGGCGGTGGAGGATTGGATGTGATCAGTGAGATAGGAGTGGGGACGCGTTTCGATGTGTATTTCCCGCGGATCGTCAGTGAGATCGAGGTGCCAGCAGACGAGAACGTCCAGGTGCAGTCGGTAGTAGGGCATGAAACCATTCTTCTTGTTGAGGATGAGGAAGAGGTTCGTGTACTCATTCGAGATGAGCTTCGTAAGCTCGGCTATCGAATCGTCGAAGCAAGAAATGGTATAGAGGCCTGTTTGGTGGCTACGCCGCATATAGGGAAGCTCAAGCTGTTACTCACGGATATCGTGATGCCGGGGATGAGTGGGACTGAACTGTCGAGGCATCTTCGCGTGATTAAACCGGAATTGAAGCTTCTCTTCATTTCTGGATATACGGATGATGTCGGTATCGGGGCTGGTGACCCGGCGAGTGCCTATCTGCAGAAGCCGTTTACACCGGAAGCGTTGGCAAGTTCCGTGCGTGAGCTTTTGGATATGAAGCCGACAAATCCGACGAGTTGCGATCAACAAGCGGAGCCCATTGAACAGTCACGGAGCGTCAATCGAGCGTGAACTATGAGCTGTCGTTACCTGGCTAGTCGCTATGACTGTGTGTTTGCAGGGACTGTCATGAATAGGCGCCGGTGGCGTGAAGGAGCCAAACATACCGTGCGATTGTTCATTCTAAGCCTAGTGCTACTACCTAGTCTGTGTCCGGCCCAGGACATTTCGTGGGAGCGCCTTTCTGACGGCCTGATGGTGTCGGTGTGGAAGCCAGGCGACGTGTGTGTTACCGTCCCGACCATGCTAGTTGTCAAGATGGATCCGGAACGTACAAAGTTTTCCGTTCATCATTACGCCCAAGAAGCGCTTTCAGAACCTCCCAGGATCGACGAATGGCAGAGACGTACAGGCCATCCTGTGCTATTCAATGCAGGGTTGTTCCGGGAAAACTTTGCGTATCTCGGTCTTCTCTATAAGGACGGGCGTTCGTTAGGAAGCCGGCGCCACACCTCATGGCAGGGATTGTTTGTCGCAGAACCGTTCGACTCGGGGTTGAAGAAGGCGCGGATCCTTGATCTGGCTGTAGATCGTTTTGACGAAGAACAACCGCGCTACCGTGAAGTAGCACAGGCGTTGATGCTGCTGGATCTGACTGGCAAGATCCGTGTCCGCGAGGGCGGGAAACATGCCTATCAGACAATTGTCGCTGAAACGGACAACGGACACATTCTCCTTTTTAAGAGCCTCGGAGCCGTACGATTGTACGACATCGCTCAGTGTTTCAAGGATGCGCTCCCCGCTGTGCGTCAAGCGATGGCCATGGATGGCGGGTCTTCCTCAGACGTCCGAATTATGGAGTCACTGTGGGACAACGATCTGCGTGTAGCAGAACATGCTTCCTGGAAGAGTATGTTCGGAAGCAGCACGGGTAGTCATATCCCGTTGCCCACCGTGATTGGGGCTAGTCCCAGGTAATGAGTAAATCTTGGCTGAAGACCATCGTCGCAGCGGCATGCCTATCCGTCGGAGGCTGTGCCGATGGCGCAAAGATCGTTCAGCAACATGACGCGGGTGGGGTCGTCATCTATCCGTTCAAGGAAGGACAGGGGCCGATGCTCTCTTCATTTCGCCAGGAGGCCCTCGACCTCATGAAAGAGAAATGTGGCGGCGGCAGCTCCTACAGCATTGCTCGTGAGGGGGAGGCCAAAGGGCGCACTCGAGTCGTGAGTCCGCTTGATGGGGCGCAAGAACTGGTAGAGGAGCGGCGTTGGGGGATTCAGTTCGAATGCAAATGAGCGGACCTGGAACGTACGATTTAGGAAATGGCGCTAGGGCTTCTTCATCGTGCTCGTGAGATCTTGAACGGTTAAGAGACTGATTAGCTGTACCTTTTCTCTTTCCACACGGGCTCTCCCATCCTGCTCCTGGCGGTCCACAATCACGAAAGCATGATCCACCCGAAGCCCGGCTTCTCGGGCGACCCCTACCGCTTTCAACAGGGACCCACCGCTTGTGAGGACGTCGTCCACGATCAACGCTCGGTCGCTGAGACGGATGCTACCCTCGATCAACTTTCCCAGACCATGATCTTTGGCCTGCTTGCGAACGACGAACGTCCGCCAGAGGCGTTGACGCGAAGCAGCGCAGGCAAAATCTGAAATAGTCACGGCGATCGGGATAGCTCCGAGTTCGAGGCCACCCAGACAGTCGAATTCGATGTCCGCGAGCGCTTCATAGGCCAGTTGGGCGACCAGACGCCGCGCTTCAGGATGCGCCATGAGGGCACGACAATCAACATAGAAAGGACTGATCTCGCCGGAGGCGAGCTTGAATCCTTTCTCCCGGTCCCATTTAAATGACTGTGTATCATGAAACGCTCTCGCCAGTTGATCACGAACCGTCACCATGAGTTCTCCCTCGTGCGGCAGCCGAAAGTTCTGGGGTATTTTACACGGAGTGGCCACCACAGAACATACCTTTTCACGCCTTTCCGATTGGAACTGTTTGGGAAAACCGCCGAATCTGCTCGGCTAAAGTATTGGCGACCAACTCAAGGTCGAAGGGCCAGGCGTAACGGAGTCCGACCCCTGGATGCAGCGGCCGCAACTGGTCGAGAATTTCTGGAATCTCGACTTCCGAGTGCGACCCACCTGGGGTAAACATCGTCGTCGTCACGGTGATATGAGTCGCCCCTTGCTTGATTAACGACTCAACCGATTCCTCCAACGTCGGCGCACAAAACTCATTGTAGGCCACAGCAAAGAGTGCGCCGTTGAGTTCAGATCGCAGCCGTGCTGCCACTGCTTCGAGACCTACTTGATAGGGATCGGTCTCCGCAGTTCTTGGCCACTGGCGGATTTTGGCATCGATCTCCAGTTCTTCCGCTGAAGGTGGAAGCTTTGCCGCACGCCGCTGGCCTTCCAGTCGTTTCAGTTTCGTGACGAGTTCTGGAGGGCACCCTTTTGGAATACCACCGTGCCCCACCAAAATGACTCCATGCTGATGCGTTGCCATGAATCCTCCTATACATAGTTGAGCCCGGAACCCCCTCAAGGGAGTTCCGGGCCGAATCCTCACACCACGAACAGTCTCGACTAGTACCCGGCCTTGGCATTCGGGTTCACCTGGCTGGGGAACGGATCCAGAATGGCCTTGGGCGCGTTGTTCCAGATCACGTCCGCCAGATTCGACATCCGGCTCACGATCTGCGCCGCCACGCCCCCCGCCGCTCCGAACAACCCGCACCAGCCCAACGTCACAAAGCCC
>JANPKE010000050.1:0-5459 GCA_031425875.1 Nitrospirota bacterium | reverse complement strand
GGATGTCAGCTATTCATATGCGCTGGTTAGTATGTCCGTAGTCCAGAACCTACGGGACTTGACCATGGGATTAGCTCGCCATGCTAGACTTACTGGGCGATGACTTCGATCGACCCAACAATAGGCTTCGCGTCGGCCGCGGGCTCTCCAGCGGGGACTATGGTGACCGCTGGTTCGGCCTTGAGCCGCCCTTCCAACTGCTGACGACGGATGAGGTTTGTCACGTCGAAGCTGACGAAATTGTCATTGTTGACGTGAGACTCCTCACCATGGCTCACGGCGTCAAAGAAATTCATTGTCCCGACGCGGTGCTTCGCAGAAGGTTTGCTCACGGCTTCTTCGGAGGGCGCGAGGTATACCTCATAGAGGATGCCTGGTTCCGCGGCTGCTTGCAGCTTGGAAATAACGAGGTACACGCGTGTACTAGGCGCCAATTTACGTATTCGCATGTCGAACGGCTCCCCTGCTTCGGCGGCAGGCGCCTTCAGCTTGACCCGTATGGGCTCGGACTCAAGCGGCACGGGGCCAGCGGCAGCCCGCATGCGCGTGGCGTGTCTGGTCGATTGGGCCTGGGGCGTGTCTGCTTGAATTGTGCTGCTCGGCTGCAGACACGTTGGCACCGACTCGTACGTGCTGTAATGGTAGCCGAGCTTCAAAATTGACAGTATCTCGCTCACCTTTCCGATCACCTGCTGTCCGTTTTCGTCGGCGAACGTGAAAGTCCTATTGAGGAACTCGGTGGTGGTTGGGTTCGAACGGCCCCCTTTGTTCCAACTGGCCCACAGGCGATCGATGTTAGAATGGTGCAGCCAAAAGATGGGGTCACGCGCTGCCCAGGGCACGGACCCCATGTTGTTCCTATCACCGATGAGGACATGCACATTCCCATGTAATCCCGAGTCGAGCGCTTGGCAAAACCCAGGGACTGCGCCTTGGGGATTGTAGCTGCATTGAGAAAGTGCGGTCGTGGCGAGCGCTCCCGGGCTGGAGGCGTCGATCGCTTTGCCTGCATTAACCGATGCGATTCGATTTTGCACGAATAGCGAACTCGTCGATACGCGAAAAGCTGCTGGGAGGATCCCATGCGTTGATCCTGCTGCCGAATAGTTCCAGTAGGGCAACGTGAACGTGGGCTGGTTCGTGAGCTTGCGGATGATCCGCTCAAACCAGAGGAGGTACATGCGGTGCCATGGCAGGAAAAACGGCTTGTTGGCGCTGTTGAAGTGTTCCTGGAAGGTGCTCCAGACAGTGCTTGCCAGCGCGCGCTCAGGGCCGGGCACGGGATAGATCCGGTTGAGCTCCGTCGTCTTGGTCCGATCGTTGCGCACCGCGTGGATATACCACTGGAACGTCCAGCTGAGCGGGTCGCTCTCAAAGAGCGCTTTCATACGCGCGACCCCGTCCTCATAGATTTTCAACATCGCTTGTCCTTCGACGCTGTGCACATTATATCGGACTATACGTGTGGTTGAACTCGTTTGGGCGAATGCCCCTCGTTCTAACCAGACGGCCACTGGGATGGCGGCGACGGTCCTGAGAAATGTGCGACGGTCCAGGGGGTTCATTGGTATCCTCCTATTGTAATCAAACACGAAACTCTACTGCTGGACGATGGCGATACGCCCAACGCTCGGCCGGGATGCGGGATCAAACGGCCGCGCCGTCAAGATGGTCAGCGTAGCCGCCGTCCCAAGCATGCCCTGCTTAGTGAGGGCACCCACCACCCGGGTCACGTCAACGCTCTGCCAGACGGGGGTCGTCGTGTCGCCGGGCCTTAACGCCTCGTAGAAATTGAACTGCGCCAGTAAATGGCTCTTGCGCGTGGCCTGGTCAGCTTGCTTCGGCAAGTTGAGGTAGACGTGGAACAACGTCTCGGGAGTCTGCGCGGCACGGAGATCGCACAGCAGCAAAATCAGGCGCCGGCTTACAACTGCCCGGCGTAGCACTTCGCCGGGCGCGACCCCTGCGCGATCTTGCCGCGGATGCAGCACGCTACGGACTCCTTCAGGGCGAAGGAATATGGGACCATGCGAGGCTGACTCAAGCAACATGCTACTTGGGTGCAAATCTGCAGGTCCTCCACGACCGCCAAGACACGCTTCCGAGAGTCCAAGACCGGCGTGCGATGTGATCATCGTCAACATGACCAGGATGGCGAAGCGCAAGCTTGTCATCGCTGTTGGTGAAGCGTTCCGACGCTTCGGGCCCTTCTTGACTTCATCAGCGGGCTACTAGTTCACGGACTACAACCGTTTCCCATTGCGCTAGATCAAGCTCTGGCGTCATATCCAATGACAGATCCCACTTGTTCCCATGCGTCAAATCCCAACATTCAGGAGTATATTTGAGTATCCCCGCTGCTGGCGTAAAGGTGAGCTCGCCAAAATAGACTCGCCCCTTCACATTGTATAAATCCACACGGACGTACCCGAACCCGATGGACAGTTTCGCAGCCAGTGCCAGCATCTCTTCCAGATTGACCGGCTTCGGTACCCATGGTTGGATCGCACCGACCTTATCAGCGAAGTCGAGGAGATTCCACCTGGTGTCAAAATAGGGGCAGATGTCGTGTGTATCATTGCGCACCAGAATATGCTCCGGCACTCCGTTGAAACAGTGGATTTTATAGTCAAAGGGTGGAGTGCCATCATGATCCTTCAGGTATTCCTCAATGACAATCCGAGGTTTAATGCCGTAATACTGATACTCGCGTCCTGCCCAATAATGATTGATGCCCAACCAGCTTGAAACCCTCCGGATGATTTCGTTGCGATCTACGCGTTTGTTGACAATGATCACTCTTCCAGCCGCATGGTTTGGTTTGATGACGTATTCCGCTGGCAGCCGATCAAATGGGATTGCACGCGGATCGGTCCCGTGCCATAAGAGCCTGGGCAAATACTCCTCACCTACCATGCTGGCCACATGCGCTCGCACCGCATACTTATCCGTCAGCTGCGTAAACCGATGGGGCATATCTCCTCGATTCCAGGTAACCATGCGCCAGAACAGCTTCTCCGTATAGGTCTGGGGATTGGTGAGGTTGAGGGGCTTGCCGTGAATGCTCGCATATCTGCCCAAGAGAAAAGCTTCGCCTTCGGACCGCCGTCGCACCCGACGTTTAAGGCTTAGAAGTTGTTGGACCAGCCAGTTCTCCCGTAGTTTGCATCGGAGAGCTGCGAGTCCTGGATGCTGGGTAACATGTTTCATTGAGCTAGCGTTAGCCAAACTTCACTGGACATAAAGATACTTGGGGTTGAGCAAAGTGTGTTGCGTGGACGCTGAGTAAGTCTACTAGGGTATGCTCTACCAAAGGGGGCCATTTGTCAACAGCCGAATAGCCTGAGCTATCGAAAAGCCCGTTCATGCCCGGATCCTGAAATGTGAATGGCGTAGGTGAGCAGGTGCGATCCTGCCGGTCAATCAGCCCGAGGGGCCCATAAACTCCTGCTTGACCATGCGGCCTTGACGCAGGGGACCGCGAGGTTCCTGCTTCTCCTGATAGCTTGCAGAAACACCGTCAGTCATAAAGATCGGCCTGCGTTCCTGTACGTTCAAGAATGAGGAACGTGACTTCAATTCTGTAGATGAGGAGCCGATCCGGTTGGATATGACATTCACGATGGTGGTTCCATACGCCGGTGAGCGTATGGTCGCTGTTCTTGGAGGTCAGTGGCATTTGAGCCTGAAGATGGTCAAGGTTAGTTCGAGTGTGTCATATCGGAGCCGCGCTTTTTGGAAAGTTTGAGGTCTTTGAGAAAACGGCTGGTGGTTTTGAGGAGCAGCAAGACTTAGCTGCTCGTGTGGAAGAGTATAAGCCCACTGGCTTGGTTGTAGCTGACACTGACTGTGCCAAGAGCTTGAAGCAGGTGGTGAAGTGGATTGGTTCAGGTAGGGGGGCTGATCGCTATCCAACTGGGTGCAGATAGCGATTACCAGTCGTAATTTAGAAGAGGGATGCCCTGTGTGGGGATGGGATGACCGCCTCAGTCCTACCTGCTTTGGACCATCGGCAGTTCGCGTGACCCTTCTGCCGCTTGCTGAATCCGCTGGCGTTCAAGACGCGAGGCTTCAAACACCTCGTGGAGCATGTCGTCCGCCACCTGGGTGAGTTGGGCCGCCGCATCTTTCATGTCGGCGTGCTCGACCAAGCGCGAGACCACTTCGGCTTTGGTGGCGCCTTTCTTCTGGCCCATGAACGGCTTGAGGAGGAGATAGGCCACGTCTCTGACCGCCATATGCCGCAAGAAGCGGCGGAGGAGTTGAAAGGTTTGGAGGGGGTAGTGGAGAAGCTTATAGCCAAAGAGCCTTTTAATTCCGGCCTGTCGTACGCGGTTGATCGTTTCGCCTGAGAGACAGGTCGGATCGATTTCTGAACATTTAAAATATTTGTACCAATCGGTGGTTTCGTTCACCAGTCCGCGTTTCACATACTCCTGCCACAAAGGGGTGCCCCGATAGACACAGAGCCGATTGAACCCAAAAGTATCGAGCGGAAGCTTCGACGCAAAGTCGAAGGTGGCGTTCATATCCTCAATCGTCTCGTCCGGGTTGCCCACCGTGAAAAAACCATGCACGATCGTCACTCCGGCCTTCTTCGCATTCTTGACCGCGGTCGTCACTTGATCCAGCGTCTGTTCTTTCTTCAAGCGATCGAGAATCCTTTGACTGCCGCTCTCGATGCCGAACATCATGGCCTGGCAATTGGCCTTCGCCATGGCCGGAAAGAGATGTTGGGCAACGGAATCCACACGGCCTTCGATGCCCCACCGGATCGTGAGCTTCTCGTCCATAATGCCCTTACAAATCGCCTCGATCCGCTTGGGCTGCAGCAGGAAATGATCGTCGACAAACCCGACGGACTTATACCCCAGTTCTTCGAGATACTTCATCTCCGCGACCACATGTTGCGGGCTTCGGGCTCGCCACTTCCCTTCGTTGAAGATCGGGATGTCGCAGAAGATGCAGGGCCATGGGCACCCCCGAGAGGTCTGCATCGTCGTGAATCGGTCCATCGAGAGCACGACCGGCACGTCCAACGGCATGGACTCGACATAGTCGAGTTTCAGGCTCTCGCGATCCGGGAAGGGCCACTGATCGAGCTGCCGCTCCATGGCACGATTGGGATTCTGGACAACCTGTCCATTTTTCATCCACGTGAGGCTGGCGACATCTTGCGGGTTGTCAAAGTTCGCCAGCAGATCGAGCAGCAACTGCTCGCCGTCGCCGCGGCACACGAAATCGACTTCAGGACATTGCAGTTTCACCAAGGGAGCATTCAGGCTGGCGAAGACGCCGCCGAACGCGAGCTTTACTTTCTGATTCGTCGCGCGGATTTCACGCGCGAGCATCTTCGCGTAGGGATAGCTAGTGGTACTCAGAAAACTGAGGCCGACGAGCGCTGGTTGTTCTTGATTGATCCGATCGATGATGACCTGGTTCGGGGTATCGGGATTGGC
>JANPKE010000049.1:0-2467 GCA_031425875.1 Nitrospirota bacterium | reverse complement strand
TCCCGCCTACGCTCCAGAAGTGGTCGCCGAGACGATTCTCTATTGCGCGGAACATCCGGTCCGAGACGTGTTCGCGGGGGGCGGCGGCAAGATATTGTCGATGCTTGGACATTGGGTGCCGAGGGTGGCGGATAGGATGATGGAAGGGGCGATGTTTGACCTTCAACAGAGCGATCGCGCCGACCACGATCGGAACAACAACGGTCTCTATGGTCCGGCGAGAGGATTACAAGAGCGTGGTGGTCGGGCTCTCCATGTTGCGGAGACCAGTCTCTACACCCAGGCGTCCCTCAGTCCGATGGTGACCGCGGCCGTTATGGCTGTCGCTGGAGCATCGCTGGTTTTGCTCTTTCGACGCGGAGGTTCGGCCGGCCGTCACCCGGTGCAAAGGTCGAACGCATGAAGATCTAACCAATCAAGATCTTTTGAGGGAGAGCCGGAACGGCGATCGACATGCACGGGACAAAGGAAGGAAGCAACATGATGGCGCTACAGAGTATCGCGAGGCTCTTTTGGTGTGTGGCCGTTGTCTTCGGCCTTCAGAGTCTGATGGGTTGCCAGACGGCAAACACGGAAACGTACGGCGGCGGACAACGCAAAGTCGACGTGCCGCCCGCCAAAGAAGTGAAAAAAGCGATGGACTCCACGAAGTCGCGAGCAGACAAGGACATGGCCGCGGTGCTGACGGAGTTGCAAAACTTACATCCCAAGTCGATCACGTCGCTCTCCGCTGCGGAAGCACGAGCTCAACCTGCACCCGCCGCTGCCGTCACGGCATTATTGCAGGAACGAAAGCAAAGTACGGCTCCCCTGGCGATTGGAAAGACGAAAAATCAAACGATTCCCGGGCCTGGGGGTGATATCCCGATCCGCATCTATACTCCCCAGGGCAACGGTCCATTTCCAGTGATTGTGTATTTTCATGGGGGAGGATGGGTGCTTGCGACGATCGATACGTATGATTCGTCGGCGCGGGCGATCACGAAAGCCGCAAAGGCCATCGTGGTGTCTGTGGAGTACCGAAAGGCTCCGGAGCACAAATTTCCGGCCGCCCATGAGGACGCCTACGCGGCCTATCAGTGGGTGTTGCGCAACGCCGAGACCTTCGACGGCGATCCCTCGATGGTGGCGGTGGCCGGCGAAAGCGCCGGCGGCAATTTGGCAGCTGCAGTGTGCCTGATGGCGCGGAGTCGCGGTGAACTGCTGCCCGTGCATCAGGCGCTGATTTACCCCGTAGCCGGATATGACTTCAACACTCCGTCTTATCGCGAAAATTCACAGGCTAAACCCTTGGACAAGTCGATGATGGCCTGGTTCTTCGAAAAGTATTTACGAGAGCCGGCTGATGGGAAAAACCCATGGATTGATCTGGTGAATGCTCGCAATTTAAGCGGACTCCCGTCGGCCACGATCATTACGGCGGACATCGATCCTTTGCGGTCGGAGGGTCAACGCTATGCCGAACGTCTCCTTGAAGCCGGCGTGCCGGTGGCGTACCGCAATTTCGAGGGGGTGACGCATGAGTTTTTTGGGATGGGGGCGGTGATCGACGACGCGAAACAGGCCGTGCGGCTGGTCGCGAATGGTATGAGCGGGTCGTTCGACGATCCCATCTTTTCCCGTTCTGACGACCCCCTGGGGCGAAGTGTTCCCATAGAGCCGCTGCAGGAGTAGGTCGTTTGAATAGACACGCGGTTTGTCACGGTAAAGGAGAATAGCATGTGGAAGTTCCTTGCAGTAGGTGTGGCGATGTGTGGAATCGTAGGGTTCGTGTCGTCTGTGTTTGCACAAGCGGCTAAATCTGATGCGCACTTGTTTCTGGAAAAGGCTGCTGAAGGACAACAAATTGAACTATCCTTGGGCCAGCTCGCGGCGCAACGCGCAGTGAACGAGCGGGTAAAAGAATTTGGGGCGCAGATGGCGGAGGATCATAAGCAGGCCGGTCAACAAGTCGAGGAATTGGCGATGAAGGGCGGCATGAAACTTTCTCCCGGCCTCAGTGAGGAGCGCATGCTGAAAGTGAATAGACTCTCCCAACTGTTCGGCCATGCCTTCGACCGTGCCTATCTCAGCTACATTTTAGAAGACCACCAAACCATCGTGGAAGAGTTCCAGCGGCGCGCAAGGACCATGCAGGATGAAGACATCAAACAGTGGATTGCCTCGATCCTGCCGACGTTACAGACGCATCAGGACAAGGCGCGCGTAGTGAAATATTCGCTGCAGACGAATCCATAGCGCTCCTAGAGTTTCATGTTCCACGTTCCTAGTTCCAAGATGTGACAATAAGAAATCTGAACCATCGAACCGCGGACCGACCGTGGACGTGTTTATGAATATCGCGGGATAATTCTCCTTCGAGTACGTCTATGGACCCAAACGATTCGTCCGATGTGTCTCTTCTTCAGCGCGTATTACATCCATCCGACTTCTCTGAAGCCGGTAACCAGGCGTTTGCACACGCGCT
>JANPKE010000048.1:0-1601 GCA_031425875.1 Nitrospirota bacterium | reverse complement strand
CATGTACGGCGACCTTCAAGGGATTGCCGGAAAATCGCTCCAAGAAATAGAGGGGCTCGAACTAGGAGCATTGGAGTCCAAAAGCCCAATCCAACAATTGCTCCCTGAGTAAAGAATCAACGGCGATGCGTCTGTGGTCCCGCCGTTGCTGGCAAAACTTCAAGATTCAAAGGCGGACCGGACGGTTTTGACAGAAGTTGCGTGGGCGCTCGGAAAAATCCAGGATAAGCGATCGATTCAACCACTCTACGACCTGGATAAGAAACTCCAAGCGATTCGCGATCCTGACAACGTGACGCTGAAAAAGCTCAAAGAGGCCGTGTTCTGGGCGATCAAGCAGTGTGATACGTGTGATCAGTATAGCTGAGCCTTCCTGCTACAATTTCTCCAATAGTGGGATGCCACCTTATCCGATTGCGCACATCTGCATGTTGCGTCAGCTCCTGATATGACGCTCTATCGGTGAGCTTGGTGACAGTGCTTAGCATCGTCTGGTATTACGAGAGCATTTTAGAGAGTTTGCTTTCATTTATTATGCCTGTCCCCGTTTTACAACCTGTGCCTTCCATTTAATGGCAACTCCACCGATCGTGGCACCACCCTCTTGCCAATGTCCTAAGCTTGAGACATACTCTACATGTGAAGTCGATCACCTTTCATCCGAAAGCCCTGGCATTTATCCGTGACCAGTCGCCAGCGCTCAAGCGGGAAATCGGTGAGGCACTTCGGGATCTGCAGAAGGGCATCAGCATTGGCCTCCCGCTCAGCAGACCAATGCCTTCAGTCGCAACAGGCACGTATGAGCTCAGAGTGCGAAGCGCGACAACGACGGTGCGAGTATTCTACTTTGTTAAACTGGCCGACACGATTCTGGTGTTTCATGGGTTTCAGAAGAAGACACAGAAAACACCGGCCCACGAACTTACACTCGGCCAACGGCGTTTACAGGAGATGGTAGATGGCAACGACTAGAACCAGCAAACGAGTGACGGTTGTGACGGCCAACGATCTGGGACACGCGCTGGGTTTGTCAGCGGCGGATACCGCTGAAATGGAATTTCGGTCGGAACTCACCGTCGTCCTGGCCAAGATCATTCAAGCCGGGCGGCTGACCCATGCAGCGATTGCAAAGAGCGCGGGCACATCGAGAACGCGGGTGACGGCGATTGCGAATGGGAATACCCACGGGGTCTCGACCGATGTGCTGATTCGAGTCCTGGCCGCAACCGGCCATCGGGCAGAAGTCCGGGTCAAAAAGGCAGCAGCCTAATCCGATCATCTGCCGATGGAAGGGCCCAACGAGCTCACCGTTCATTCTGGTGGGGCGGATCGAAGAAGTCCTGCCGGCAGCCTTCTAACAGGACAGCCCCACCGGCTGAACGGAATCAACCGCTACGGATTTCGACTGCTTTGTAACGTGAATAGGACTCGGCTTCAATGCTGGAGCCTATTCTATTGGCTCAAAAGCTCCCCCACTCAATATCAAAGCACTGTTCCAAACTCATGTTCTCTTCCGAACTCACAACGACAGACCGCACCTATATTTTTGAATGCTTCTGCTTGTCCTATTTCGTCATCATTTTCTTGTGCCAAATCCAATG
>JANPKE010000047.1:0-3000 GCA_031425875.1 Nitrospirota bacterium | reverse complement strand
TTTGTCGAGGACAAGGATTCGAAGGAAAAGGTCAAGAAGAAGACCTTTGTGAAGACCACCCTCAAACCGGGCGAACGTATCCTGTACCAAAAACACGCCGCCAGAGACGTGGAGGGCGACGATGACGCGTTGGTGCTCGTTCGTGAAGAGGATGTCTTGGGCTATCTTCCGTAATTGGCATGCTTCACAGAAAGACGAGGGCACGCACATCGGGGCCTGACTTCACCCTCGGACATCTGACGCTGACCCTGATTTCTGCCTCGTTATGTGAGCATGGCAGGCGGGGTCAGAACGTGGCCACACACCATAGCCTGGCAGGAAGACCACCCCGATCAAGGACCGGCCGGTCAACGGCACAACGGTCCAGGACTACGATTATGAAGATGCTGCAGATTGTCTGTGGGGAGAAACTTGAAGAAGAGATCCTCGCCCTGTTTCAAGACGTGGGGATCAAGGGCTATACGATGATCAAGGGTGTGGGAGGCGGTGGTCAAACCGGGACGGTCTCCGGAACCGGTGGCCCGATCGATCGCAATACGTTGTTCATGGTCGCGCTCGAAGATGAGCACATTCACATGACACAGGTGCTGAACGCCGTGAAAGAGGTCCATGCCAAATACGTGCACGGGTACCGTGGCCTTGAAATCCCGCTCAAAGTCTTTCTGCAACCCTGCGAAGTCGTCCTGTAACGAGGTGAGGCTCGGATCCTGAGCCGGGCATGGCCAAGTGGAGCGGAAGCCCGCCACCAGACCATCCACATCGCGCACCGCCGAGGCTCTGAACACTCAATGCACAATAGTGATAGCTTGATAGAGCGAGGGGTTTCCCCGTTTACCAACAAGGGCTTGAATGGCCACACAATGACGCCCAACTACTTTCTCTCACCGCGCAGCATAAACAAATAAGTCAATAGTCACGCCTGACACAAAAGCGGACTACAGAGGGTCACTCGCTTCCAGGCACAAAAATGAGTGTTGGATCGTTGGAAGAACAGGCCGCAAGAAATTGGCGAAGCGCGCATGGTTCGCGTATAATGCCGTTAGGCAATTGTTGTTAGCACAAGGCAATGGGTAAGGCGTCTCAGGCTCTCAAAAAAACGATTTGGCAGAAACTTGAAAAGCTCCCAGCTCGCAAGCAGGCGGAGGTATTGAGCTTTGTCGAGTCCCTGGGCGTCACCCAGGCCAGGCGAACCATGTCGATTTATGACCACTCAGCCACCCTGGTAAAGCAGAAACGGATCAAGAAACTCTCCCTTTCCAAGATCGCGGCCATCGTGCATGAAGTTCGTCATGCCCACGCTTCGGCGCGTAGTCTTTGACACCAACGTCCTGATCTCCGCCTATCTCTGGCCTGGCATTCCACGCGCGGCGTTGGACATCATAAGAAGTGGTCGTAGCATACTGGTGTCGGCTCAGCCGGCGATCGAGGAATTCGTGCGAGTGCTGGGATATCGAAAGTTTGGGCTTTCCCCTCAAGAGATTGCACCGCTGGTTGACAATTTGATGTCCTTATCCACGATCGTGCACCCTCGTCATACGGTCGATGTGGTGACACGCGACCCGACCGATAACCTCTTTCTTGAGATTGCGCTGCAAGGAAAGTGTTCGATGTTGGTGTCAGGGGATCGCCATCTCTTGGATCTTCGCCGATATCGGCGTACTCGCATCGTCACACCAGCCATATTTGTTCGTTCCTTTAGCCCGCATTATTCATGACGGTTCGTGACGAGGGGGCTTACGCCGATCCGCATAAGAAGTCGTGATACATGGCGGTGGGCCATAACTCATTGCACCACCATCGATGATGGGATATTGTTTACGATTATTGAAGGTGTGTTACGCGGATAAAATCTGGCAGATCCGGTTCCTATAGACGGCCCAGCAGGAGATCACGATGGCGATACCTGACTACCAGACGGTCATGCTCCCACTTCTTCGTTTTCTGGATGACAAGAAGGAGCACAACATCGGTGAAATAGTCGATTCGCTGGTGAAGGATTTCGACCTCTCAACGGAGGAGCGTCAGCAACTGCTCGGGAGTGGCCAGCAGACTATTATTCGGAACCGCGCCGGTTGGGCCCGCACCTACCTAAAGAAGGCTGGCCTGATTGCCTCAACTCGTCGCGGCTTCTCCCTCATTCTTTGAGCGCCTTGTTGTCGAACTGCTCGTTCGAATGGGTTACGGAGGTACCCTTCGAGATGCCGGACAGGCGGTGGGCAAGAGCGGCGACGGAGGAATCGACGGCATCATCAAGCAGGATCGTCTTGGCCTCGACTTGATCTACATCCAAGCGAAGCGCTGGGATGATACTGTGGGACGCCCCGAGATTCAAAAGTTTGCCGGGGCGCTACAAGGACACCGGGCACGCAAGGGCGTATTCATAACGACCTCGTCGTTTTCCAGAGATGCCTTGGACTTTACCTCGCGTATCGAAAGCAAGATCGTACTCATAGACGGAGCGGCACTCGCTAAGCACATGATTGACCACAATGTTGGGGTGTCCATTTCTCGCTCGTACGAGGTCAAGAAGATTGATTCCGATTACTTCAGTGAGGAATGAGCAAGGGCCCGTCTAAGACTAGCATGCAGCGGAAGGCGCTGCGCGCCGCTGCTGACGCGGCGATAGGTGCTTATCAACGATATTCGCCAAAGACTCGTGGAAGCCGCTCTTGGATGGGAGCGGACTTTTGGCATCGCGCCTTCCATCACATCAGCACTTTCAGAATTTGATGCCGCCATGTTGATCGGTTGCTCTGCCGGAGAGTATTCCACGTCAATGTGCGGAGCAACGGCAGTTCAGAAGGGGCACGACTTCACGTTCAACAATGCCCGATACCAAGCTTAGGTTCTAACTCCAAATGCAACACTACCAGCCCAGATGGGCTACGGTGTTGCCATGCGAACGAAATCCTACAGACACCTGAGTGCGGAAGAACGTGAGACCTTGAGCCTGGGCCTGGCCCACGGCCATTCGCTGCGGACGATGGCGTTGGTGTTGGG
>JANPKE010000046.1:0-5042 GCA_031425875.1 Nitrospirota bacterium | reverse complement strand
TTTTTTTCAGGACCGCGCCGAAACCGGGCCGTCCCCACCGGTCTTCAGGAGGGAAATACGTGCCAGCAAAAAATGGCTCTTGCGCGGGTGTCAGAAACACCGTCATCGGCCAACCGCCCTGACCATGATTCATCGCGACTGTGGCGGCCATATAGATCTCATCGAGATCAGGCCGTTCTTCCCGGTCGACCTTGATGCAGACAAACCACCGATTCATGAGCTCCGCAATCGCCTCGTTCTCGAACGACTCCCGTTCCATCACATGGCACCAGTGGCAGGCGGAATACCCGATCGAGAGCAGAATGGGACGACTTTGTGTCCTTGCCGCCTGCAGGGCTTCCGGCCCCCAGGGGTACCAATCTACAGGGTTGTAGGCATGTTGGAGCAGGTAAGGACTGGTTTCATGAATGAGTCGATTGGGAGTTCGCTTCTTGGAATCGGGTGACATTTGAGCAACCTAGCATCGCGACGCGAACAGCGTCAACGGAGTCGCCGGGAGGCCTATGTACTATAAACTCCTCTTCTTGTGGTTCTTCTGGTCGCGGTGGGAAGGTGTGGTAGTCTAGACGAAGTGGGGAACCAATGAGAGACGTCGGTCCATACTCCAATTATCGGTTGACGGTTCGCCTCGAGCTTGCGAACAAACCCGGCATCTTTGCCAGAGTGGCGGCGCTGCTGGCGGAAGAACAGGCCAATCTGGGCGCCGTCGATATCGTCTCGGCCACCAAAACGCGCATGGTGCGGGATATCACGTTCGACGTGCAGAACGAGGAACACGGCGAAAAAGTTCTGGCCTGTTTGAACGAATTGCCCGACGTCACCGTCCTGTCGGCGTCCGATCGAATTTTCCTTCTCCATCTTGGAGGCAAAATTCGGGTGGAGAGTAAGTTCCCGATCAGTACCAGAAACGTGCTCTCAATGGTCTATACCCCGGGAGTTGGTCGTGTAGCCCAGGCGATCGCAAAAGACAAGTCAAAGGTCTATACCTTTACAAGCAAGAGCAATAGTGTCGCGGTTGTCTCGGACGGATCTGCGGTGTTGGGGTTGGGCAATCTTGGCCCGGAGGCAGCGCTTCCTGTCATGGAAGGCAAGGTGATGCTTTTTAAAGAACTGGCCGGCATTGATGCTTGGCCCATCTGCGTGAGTACGCAAGAGCCGGATGAGATCGTTCGGATCGTCCAAGGGATCGCGCCTGGATTCGGCGGCATTAACTTGGAAGACATCAGCGCACCGCGTTGTTTCGAGATCGAGCAAAAACTGAAACAGTCGCTCGACATTCCTGTGATGCATGATGATCAGCATGGCACGGCCGTGGTGCTTCTGGCTGCATTGACGAATGCGCTCCGGGTCACGGGTAAACAACTGGAACAGGTTCGCATTGTCGTCAATGGCCTTGGCGCAGCGGGAACGGCGTGCTGTCGAATGTTGTTGGCCGCCGGTGCGGCACATGTGCTGGGATGCGACAAGGAGGGTATTATCTTGTGCGGGGAGGCCGAGCAACTACGGGCCTGCCGGACCGATCTTCGTGCCTGTTTCACGCGAGATAGCCCGAAAGGCACGTTGCGCGATGCACTGAAGGGAGCCGATGTCTTTATCGGTTTGTCCGTCGGCAATGTGGTCACGGCTGATGATCTTGATCTGATGGCTCCAGATCGAATCGTCTTTGCATTGGCGAATCCAGATCCGGAGGTTCCGCCGGAGCTAGGGACCGCTCACTCCACAATTTTCGCGACCGGACGATCAGATTACCCTAACCAGATCAATAATGCGCTTGCCTTTCCCGGGATCTTTCGGGGCGCGCTCGATGTTCAGGCCAGCGAGATCAATGAGGCCATGAAGTTGGCTGCCGCACAGGCCATCGCCCACGTGATTCCAGAGAATACGTTGGGCGAAGACTACATTATTCCCAGCGTGTTTGATAAGGAAGTTGTTCCTTGTGTCGCGCGGGCTGTCGCTGCCGCCGCGCGGGCCAGCGGAGTTGCCAGAAGACGAGCGAAAGCGGACGATTCCCCCATCCTTGAGTAAACTCCACCCTCGTGACCGAGGGAAACCAAACCCTCGACGACAGCCTTCAGGCCGGCGATCTGGCTGTGGTACAATGCATCTTCTTTGAAGGCTGGGGGGGGCCATGCCGTTCTCGACCGCGAAATTTCTGAAATTCCGAAGCGGCATGCAAAAGCGCATCGGTTCACTCCGTTCCAAGACGGAAGACAGCCTGGAATTCGCTGTTGATACGATGATGGAAGAGCGAGTGGATGGGTTCTTTCGGGTTGAACAGGGACTTGAGGAAATCATCAAGTCCCTCGTTGAGATCGAAGAAGAATTGGAGGCGACCCGAGATCTGAGCGGGGCTATGCGACTGGAATCCAGACTGGAGTTCGTCGAAGACCGGTGGGATGAATTCGACAGCGAAATTCGTGAACGCCCTCGACGGCGTCGTAAGCGGGTCAGTCTTGCCGATATGCTCAAGGCCGCGAGCGGATCGGGACAGTTGTCGGAGAGTCCACATGCTGTGAATAACGCCGTGGATGCCTATGCGATCATGGGGGTGGAGTTCGGCAGTTCACTCGCCGACGTCACAGCCGCCTTTCGAATCAAGGCGAAACAGTTGCATCCGGATGCGAACAACGGCGATCGCAGTTCAGAACCGGAACTCCGCCGCATGTTGGAAGCCTATCAGTTTCTCAAAGAATATCTCAGCCTCAGCAATACGGAACCGATGTCGCCGCCGGATCGGCCCTACAGTCCGGCTGAGTGACGCACCTGTGACGATGACCACCCCACAGCACTACATCACGAGCGTACCTGCACTCAGCGAATTGTGCGAGCAATTGCGTGACAGCCCTCGCCTGGCGCTCGACACGGAATTCGTGGGCGAAGAGACGTTTGTCCCGAAGCTCGAACTTATTCAAGTCGCGACCGAACACACCGCCGCCATTATCGATTTTCCAGCCGTTCTATCGGGGGGCGCCCTCGATGATTTTTGGGCGATTGTCTGCGATGAGCGGGTTCAGAAGGTCGTGCATGCGGGAAGGCAAGATCTGGACCTCTTTGCTGTCCATGCTGGGCAAATCCCGAAACCGTTCTTCGACACCCAGATTGCCGCGGCGATGGTCGGCTTCGGGCCTCAAGTCGCCTATGCCAATCTAGTCCAACGGGTGCATGGAAAGAGGCTGGACAAAGCCCATACCTTTACGAATTGGAGTGCTCGCCCGTTGTCCCACGATCAACTGGCCTATGCGCTGGAGGATGTGATGTTTTTGTTGGCCATCCATGACCATCTGCACGGTAGGCTGTCGAAACTTGGAAGGCTCCAGTGGGTGCATGAAGAGTTTTCTCGTCTTGAAGGGGCCGTCGGCGAGACTCGTCGTGAGCCGCAAGAACGCTACCAGCGCATACGAGGATGGGATCAGCTCAAGCCGAAATCCGCCGTGGTGCTTCGGGAACTCGCGGCGTGGCGCGAAGGGGAAGCGAAGCGGAGAAATGTGCCACGCGGTCGGGTCGTTCGGGATGAAGTGCTGCTTCAGCTGGCGCGACAGCCACCGCGACATCAGGATGAGTTGCGCACCGTGAGAGGTCTCCATGCGTCAGAAATCGACCGCAATGGAGAGTCGATGCTCGCCGCGATTCATGCGGCGCTTGCGCTTCCACCCTCGGCATGGCCTGTGCTCACCAAGGAGCGAAAACCTGAGCCGGAAGCGAACGGGTTTGTCGAGCTGCTGCAGGCGATCGTCAAGGCGCGCGCGCTGGAAGAAGAGATTGCGCCGAGCTTGTTGGCCACCACGGCCGACCTCCAGGAGTTAGTCGAGGCCAAGACGAATCGATCGGCTCTGGATCTCCCACTCCTGAGGGGATGGAGACGAGTCTTGGTAGGCGAGCTACTACTGGACGCGCTGGATGGAAAGGTTGCTTTCACCGTCGATCAACACGCACGAACGATTCGGTGGTCGCCCTCAGAGCCTGTCTTCGATCGCACGTCATAGAGGTTCGAATCGACAGCCAAACGATTCAGATTCACTGGAAAACACAACAAGCCAGGGCATTACACAGGCAGGCAAGTGAAAATCAACGCAAGCTTTCTGCAACCCTTCAACCTCGGCGCAACCAGCCTCAAAAGAAATTTTCCGTTGTGATTCCATCGTCATTCCAGGAATCCATCAGCATGATCATTCCTCAGAATGTCCCGCTCTCCGACGACCCATGCGCCTGGATGATTCGGGATCTTCCTGGGCGGAACCCATGGGTGATCGAGTCGATCGGCACAAACGCGCGACGCATCGACCAGGATAGACCCACGAGGTGATGCGGAATTATGAACAAGTCATGAAGATGTTTGCACGATCCGATCGAGGCGTGGACCGACAACTGGCGTCGGGTCTTGTCCGATATCTGGGGGTAGTAGGCCGCACGCCGGAGACTGAGAAGGATTGAGGGAAGGACCGTGAACGATGAGAGGGTCTGGTCGTGGCGCACGACGGAGAGAACGGGGCCGAGGACCGACCAAGAAATCCGCGACGGAGGACGCCGAAGGCCTCTGAATGCCCATATAGGGACGCCCCCTGTGTGGGGAGCGGCAGCACAGCAGCTGTAGTGCCGTCAGGCGGTGCAGTCCGTGCGCGGTGGGCTGACGTAGACCGCGGCGGCGCGCATCTCCAGGCACCGCCGTCGCAACAGAATATTTTTACGTTCATTCCTTGTAGACCCTGAAACGTCAGACGCAGAACACAATCCCACCTTCGTGTGGATATTTGTACTTCAGCTGCATAGCGAAGCGAGCTTGGACGGGAATACGTTTCGCGAATGATCTTTTCCCGAAAGAGCCGGATGCCTGTCCGAGTCCAGCAGCAGCTGCTGAAACTGTTCGTGGCGGGCACGACAGCCCGAGCTGCCGCAAAGTTGGTTGGGGTGCAGGGACGAACTGCCGCGGTTTTTTTTCAACGGCTCCGTCATCTCATCGCCTGTAAGCAAGAAAGTTATCTTCTCTCCGGCGAGCTCGAATCTGATGAACACTCTGGAAAGGGGGGACACAAAGGGCGGCTCGG
>JANPKE010000045.1:0-2813 GCA_031425875.1 Nitrospirota bacterium | reverse complement strand
GGCTTGTCCGTGTTCAAGGTGACGCTGGCGGATCGCCCCGAGTTCCTGGCTGGGGACGAGACTCGCTTGCGGGAGATTTTTCACCCTGCCAAGCATCAGCTCAACCTGAATTATAGTCTTGCCCACGGGACATTGCCGTCCGGTCGACGCTCGAAGTGCCATGTGTTGGCCTCGTCAGAAGTCTATTATTTCATTTCAGGGCGTGGCCGCTTCACGATCGACGACCATGTCACGCTGATCGAAGCCGGAACGACCATTTATGTGCCGCCGGGAGGGCAACAGTTCGTGGAAAATACCGGAGAGACCGATATCGAGTTTCTCTGCCTCGTCGATCCGGCCTGGCGGATGGAAGATGAAGCGATACTAGAATAGGATATGAACCGATTGACTCATCGAAAGGAGCACCAGTGAAGGCCAAGATTGCAGTGTTGGCCGGGGACGGAGTGGGGCGCGAGATCGTTCCTGAAGCCGTAAAGGTTTTAAAGGTGATCGCAGAGAAATATGGACATTCATTCGAGTTTACGTCCGCTGATATCGGCGGGCAGGCGATCGACAAGTTTGGTGTACCGCTGCCGAAGGATACCTTGGCGCTTGCCAAGCAAAGCGACGCCGTCTTGCTGGGGGCCGTCGGGGGACCGAGGTGGGAAGGTTTAGAGTACAGCCTGCGGCCGGAGCGCGCACTACTCGGAATCCGGGAAGCCTTAGGACTCTATGCCAACTTGAGGCCGGCGAAGCTCTATGCGAATTTGGTGGATGCATCCACGTTGAAGCGCGAGGTTGTCGAGGGGATCGACATCCTCGTGATCCGCGAGCTCACCGGCGGGATCTACTTTGGCAAACCGAAGGGGATCGAAAAGTTGCCGAACGGCGAAGAGCGAGGGGTCAATACGGAAGTCTATACAACGGAAGAGGTTCGACGGATCGCCAAGGTTGCGTTTGAGGCGGCGCGGAAACGGCGCAAGAAGGTCACCTCGGTCGACAAGGCGAATGTGTTGGAATCATCCGAGTTGTGGCGCAAGGTGGTCATCGACGTCCACGCGTCCTATCCGGACGTTGAACTGGGACATATCTATGTGGATAACGCTGCCATGCAACTGGTGCGGAACCCGAGACAATTTGACGTGCTGCTCTGCAACAACATGTTCGGAGACATTCTGAGCGATGAAGCGGCGATGCTGACCGGCTCGATCGGTATGTTGCCGTCGGCGAGTATCGGGGCCAAGGTCGGCCTCTTTGAGCCAATTCACGGGAGCGCCCCGGACATCGCAGGGAAAAATATCGCGAACCCCATCGCCACGATCTCATCCGCTGCTATGATGCTGTCGTATGCCTTTCAACTCGAGAAAGAAGCGGAAGCCATTGAACAGGCCATTGTGAAAACGCTCGACCTTGGTTACCGGACCAAAGATATCCAGAGTCCTGGAGCAAAGATTGTCGGTACTGTGGAGATGGGCGAGGCGATAGTCCGAAACTTGAATTAGGCATCGACCCTGAGCTATGGCAGCCATTCTTTCTACAAGAATGATCAGAACCTTCGCCGGCAACGGCGAATCTGGTTATGCGGGAGACCGCGGACCTTCAATTCAGGCCCGTTTGAACGAGCCGAAGGGTCTCACGATCGATTGCCATGGGAATGTCTATGTGGCCGATTCAGAAAATCATGTCGTTCGCAAAGTCGATCGTGCGACCGGTATTATGTCAACGGTAGCTGGTACGTCCGGCGAGGGCCACATGAGTTCGGCTGTGCAGCGGGACACACCCGCCCAGCTTACGGATGAAGATCCTTTGGCCGATGATCCTGGCGAACTCAGCCATGCCAAATTTACTCAGCAAGCTGATGTGAGCGGAACTGTTCGGTATTGGACGAATCACACAGCCAGGTCTCCCAAGCGGTATGGCGGAGACGGCGGGCCAGCAGAGAGTGCCCATCTCAACTTCCCTACGGCGGTCGTGGTAGATCGGGAGGGGAATCTCTATATCGCCGATACGATGAATCATCGCGTGCGGATGGTCGATTCTGAAACCGGGATCATTTCGACCGTGGCTGGAACTGGTCAGGCACGATTCTCCGGTGACGGTGGCCCTGCACATCAGGCTGCACTCAATGAACCTGCGGCACTGGCCGTTGACGACGAGGGACGACTCTATATTGCCGATCAAAGCAATCATCGTGTGAGGATGGTAGATCTCAAGACCAATGTGATTCAGACGATTGCGGGAACTGGCGCCGCGATGTACGACGGCGATGGGAAGCCTGCTGTAGACACGGCACTTTCCGGCCCCAGTGGATTGGCTCTGGCGGCTGACCGACTCTATGTTGCTGATACGTTCAATGGCCGAGTGCGATGCGTCGAGCTCTCGTCAGGGTTGATGACCACGGTGGCCGGCGACGGCGGAGCCTATCGGTATGAGTCGCCGTCGGAGGTGCCGTCAGCCAGCCTTTCACGTCCGACAGGAATTGCTTTGGATCATGAGGGACACCTCTTTGTGACCGATTCGGACAATCACGTCATCCGGCAGTGGGATTGGGAATCGGGGGCGGCGTTTTGCGTGGCGGGGCAAGGCGTTCCATTTTATTCCGGCGATGGTGGTGTCGCACGAGAAGCAAGTTTGTGTTACCCATTCGGTATCGTTGCGGATCGCGACGGAACGTTGCTGGTGGCCGACACCTTTAATCATCGTATTCGCGTATTGGTATTGGAGTGAGCGCTTCATGTTGAAAAAGAAACCAGGGTATACGGTGGCGATTCTCGGTGCGACCGGAGCGGTTGGGCAAGAAACGCTGGAGATTTTGGAGGAGCGGAAATTCCCAC
>JANPKE010000044.1:0-10699 GCA_031425875.1 Nitrospirota bacterium | reverse complement strand
TTTCCCGCAGACAGCGGCATATAGGGACAGGGGGTCAGTTCACCGTTCGGCGTCACTCGGGCGTAGTTGGTGCCTGCCAGGCACCCTCCCCCCATATATCCAGTCGCCTTCGTGATCGGGGAGTTGGGGTCTTTCTCATAGGCCAACCGTTTGAAGTGCGGGGCGCAACGGGCTCTGACCAGCATGCCTTTGTAATTGTCCTGGCATTCAACGAGGTAGCCAAGCACCTCTTCATACTGAGCAGGAGTGATATCCGTCAGCTCTTCGCCTCGTCCCGTACACACCATAAAGAACACGTTCAGGACGCGGGCGCCGAGTCGGTGCGCCCAGTCGATGACTTCAGGCAGCTCCCGATAGTTCATCGGCTGAGCACTGAAATGCACTTGAAATTGGAGGCCATTCCGCTTGCTGGCTTCAATGCCGGCTATCGCCGCTTCCCACGCTCCCGGAACGCCACGAAAAGTATTGTGTTTCGCTGCGTCCAATGAATCAATGCTGATACCGACACCCATCACGCCTATTTCTACAAGCGTTTTGGCCATCTGGTCATCGATCAGCATCCCGTTTGTGCCAAAGACCACCATAAAGCCAAGTTTCACGGCGTAACGAGCAATGTCGAGAATGTCGGGACGCACCAGTGGTTCGCCACCAGTAATGACGAGAAGACACCCCTTATTCACTTCTGCGATCTGTTCAATGAGCCGGTAGCACTCTTCGGTGCTCAGCTCGTCGTCCCCACCGGCTGCTTTGGTCGTCGCATCGAGATAACAGTGATCGCATTTGAGGTTGCAACGCTTGGTCAGGTTCAGCGCAACGAGGTAGGGCTTGAAGTCGTCAACCGTCCGGCCATCAAATGGTCCCTCCCCCTTTGGAGTGGGGGTGAAGAACTGGGCAATTTGTTGCTGCAAAGAGCCCAACACACCTGAAGGACCATTGAAGATGGGAAGAGATTTACCCATGGTGTATCGTGTCTAGGTGCTGAGGCTGAAGACTCGTCAGAGGAAGGCACTGGGGGGTCAGCACCAAAAACTCAGCATGCGAGACTTATCCGCGTCCCTTTCCGGTGAGGTCGGCAATCATGTCCTTGAGATTGCCAGTCTTCATCGCTTCGGCCATATACCCCTTTGCCTGCTCGATCCCTTCATCGGCGACCTCAATCGTGATCAGGGTCGCGCCGATTTTCTCGGCATGCTTGAGAATGAGCGCTCTGGTGCAATCCCGCATGAAGCCTTCTGGAGCCCGATCCAATCTGGCTTGTGCGTCGTCCGTCCAAGCATAGGGTGAGGCGGCTTCGACATGACCATTCGCCTCATCATTTCCGTTCGACGCTGTAAGGGTGGCATCCGCGACCGGCGAGGTACCGGTACCCTTGTTGGAGAAAATAGGCGTATAGTCTTCGGATGCGGCCTCTTCAATGGTTGGTGCCGCATATTCAAGCGTGATGGTCGTCATGCCTAGTTTCCGCGCGCTCTTTTCAATCCTGGCCTTGGCACGTCTCCGCTGGAATCCAGCCGGAACGGCACGGATCGCTTCTTTCGCATCCTTGGTCCATTGCATCGGCACGTCGTCGTAGGCCACGTCCGTTTCCAGTTCACCCTCAGTTGTCGCGGCCACTTCAAAAATCTTCTTATCGACCTGTTTGAATCTCGTCCCATCCGCACTGCACACCGGACATTTGACCGGGCTGTCTCCCTTCCCGATGTAGCCGCAGCCGTCACAGACGAAATAGGTTTGCCCCATGCGGTCCAGGTAGGCCTGTGTGGAGGCATTGATCTCTTTGGGTTTCTCCTCAACGATCTGGGTCATGATTCCGCTTAATGTCGGACCCATAAGGTCTTTAGTCACGCCTTCATCGGCCTGCATCTTGTCGCGGTCGATACCCGCCGCGTCCAAGTTGCCGCCAAGCGCACGCATGGCGTCCATGGCACCTTTAGGCAGAATGTGTCCGACCGCGGAGTCAACGACGGTATTACTGATGATGGTATGACCTTTTTCAATGGCATACCGATGAATGGCCGTCTTCGCGACGCCGCGCGCGAAAACCGGGATCTTTTCCATCCGCCGCAGCGCTTCTTCCGTCCAGGCGATTGTGTACTCGGCTTGCGTATCGATCGGAGGCACGTATTTGCGGTTGGAGATCAGCACATTACAGGGGGCGCTCCGGAGCAGGTTTTCGGTATTGCTGCCGATGTCCATGTCCTCGTCGCTATGGACGCCGATGCGCCCGATGATGAGCAAGGCCGGGACATCTTTCCGGACGTACTGAATGATTTTTTCGAATGCTTTGCCGTCCAGCAATGTCGTTTTCACATCTGTTTGCTCGGCTTGGGCGATTTCGCGAGAAATGTCCAAATGAGACTGGTAGATCTTAGCCAAGCCGCTGTCGATAATTTCTTCGTGCAGTTTTTCTTGTTCCTTGAAACGAAAGACTTTGCCGGCTTCTTCGTTCAGGACACCCGAAATACTGTGGAATGCCGCGTAGTGGAAATAGGGATCGAAGGCCGAAATCGCCTCCACCGGCATGTTGAAGGCCTTGCCGAGCGCTAAGCCGGTCATTAGTCCGCCGAACGAGTAGGGGCTGCCGTCGACAGCCACGACGATCTTTCCGCCAGTTATTGGCTGAACGTTCTTGATGATCAGCATGTCTGAGTTACGGACCCGGCGGACCACGCGCTCTGTGTTGCTGCCGATGACGCTGTCTTTGACCGCCCCGACCCCCAACGCGCCCATGATGACGAGGTCATACCCGTTGGTGTTGATGTCCTCGGCCAGCACCTTCCAGTTACGTCCTTCGAGCGAGCGCCGTTCAACGGGGAGATTCGCTTCGTTACATTTCTTGTCGACGTAGTCGAGGTAGGAGTCAGTAATGATTTGGAGTCCTCGGGTAATCAGCGAATCGTGGATCTGGCGCTGACGGTCAAGCTCCTTCTCGTCATGGTATTCCTCCGGGAGGCCCGCTTCCATCTGCTTGAAGCGTTTATCATGCATCTTCGCGGCGTAGACATGGCTCCCTACAATCCTGGAACCGAAGGTTTTTGCCAAATGAACGCCGACATCCACTGCGGTATTCGAATGGTCAGAGTTATCGACCGGAATATAGATTGTCTTATACATTGAGGCGCCTCCTTAAGGCGCAAGTTGGCCAGAGGAAGGGGACCGTAATTGTATGAAAATAAAAATGATTGACGTGCTGCCCAAGCCTCTAAAGAAAAGGGATGATAGCACTGGCTCAAACTGGAATGCAAGGTACGAGGAGGGACAGGTCGCGTGCGAAAAGGTGCGTCCATGATGGATGAATAACGTGTGGCGCGCGGTCAGCCTGCAGAGGTTGCCCTTGGTTCAGCCACCTGTGAAGGGGGTGGAGCCGGTCTGCGAGAACGGATGATCTCCTCGATTGAGAGCAAGGCATCCCGTCCGGAATTGCCTTCGATCCCCCGACTAAGGTTTTGGTCGGCATAGGCCGATTCTCCCGCTGGCTGGGACAAGGATCCGGTCCATCGACGGGGATCGCGGCTACCTTGCTTCCGTTCCCAGGCGCGGAGACAAGCCTTGGCGATAATCTTGTTGAGGGGGGCAGGATTATAGAGAAGCTTCTTGATACTGGTCGGTGTCAGCATTAAGGGGTTATAGCCGGCCGACAAATACCCTTCTTCCAGTAGGCGTTGCTCCAGGTCGGTATTCGGCTGGATGCCTAAGAAAAACATCAATGGAAACACGCGCTCTTCGCCAAGAATCGAGGCCACCATCTTGTAGGACTCGACGCTTTGAAGCAGGCTCTCTTCCGTCTCCTTGGGGCTATTGAGAGAATAGTTGAGGATGACCTTGCCCTTGAAGCCGGCCTCTGCCAAATAGCGGCAGCCATCGTACAAGCGTTCCAGCTTGAATCCCATATGGAGATTGTTCAGGACCTCCTGTGAACCGGAGGTGATGGCCACTTCCAAGTCGCCGACCCCAGAACGGACCATCAGCTTGGCAAACTCAGGGGTGATCAACGACGTGCGGATATAGCCGGACCACTCGATCTCCAGCTTTTCCGCCACAATTCGCTCAAGGATTTCCGTACATTGCGGATAGGCTTCCTTGCCCGTAATGAATTGGGCGTCCGTGAACCAGAAACGACGGGCACCCCACTGATGGTAATGCTGCGAAATGTCTTTGACGACCATCTCCGGTGGCCGGTACCGCACCCGCTTGCCTTCAATGTAGGGATAGAGGCAGAAGGCGCAGTCATACGGGCAGCCTCGCTTGGACTGCACACCGATCGATTCACCGATATATTCCCCATATTGAGGGAAGATCGAGGTGAGATAGGGCAGATCGACCGTGAGCGCATCTAATAGCGCGGGGGAACCCTGCCGGCCTTTTCGGATTTGGTTACCTTCTTTGACAATGTACCGCTCATCTTCAATCGAGCGGCCTTCAATGACTTTCAGGATGGCGTCTTCCCCTTCGCCAAGGATGCCGATTGTGCCTTCCGGGAGTTTTTCGATCAACTGATCAGCGAATGCCGTAAAGGCTCCTCCGCCGATCATGATCTGGGCCTTGGGGAACTCCTTGCGGATCAGCGCCGGGTACGACAGGATCGTATAGATGTGACTGTAATAGCGATAGAGCTGCTTGACGCCCGCGATGGAGGCGGTGATTCGCTTGAACGGGTTGCTGGCAAAATAGAAATTAAACGCATGCTCTAACGACGAATCGCCCTCATGCGGTGAAAAGATTTGAATGTCCCGCCATGAGAAGCAGACCAGGTCAGGCTTGAAGTCCGTCGCGGCGTCGCGAATGGCTTGACTCCGCTGCGCGACTGGAAACAATGAGAGATCCAGAATGCGCTGACGTACCTCCGGTTTTCGCCGGTGGATAAAATCCGCCAAGTAGGTGATCCCAATCGGATAGACCATCTTGCAGGGGAGGAAGATGTAGAGAATTGAAGTCATGGTCGAGACGTTATCACGTTGAAAGGTGAGCGCGTTGGAACCTCAAAAATCTGAGGACTTGTTACCTTGTTAACGTGAGCACTCTCATTTCGTGGCGACGTGTATCGCGACGATACCACCGCTGAGGTTCTTGTACGACACCTGACGAAACCCGGCATCGCGTAGGACTTGGCATAACCGTTCTTGGTCGGGAAATGTCCGGATGGACGCGGGAAGGTACTCGTAGACGCCGGTGCGATCACGGGCGACGATGGTGCCGACCCAGGGCACCAGTTTGAACGAATACCAATCGTATAATGTTCGTAACCAACCGAATACCGGACGCGAAAACTCCAAGCACACAAAGCGCCCACCGGGCTTCATTACACGGCGAATTTCTCGCACGGCACCTGGTAAATCCCCGACGTTGCGCATGCAAAAGCCGGTGGTGACTGCGTCGAAGGTGTTGTCCCCGAATCCCAGATGTTCCGCGCTGGCCTGCAGGCAGGTGATCTTGTCGGCGAGTCCTTTGCCACCGATCTTCTTGAGGCCTTCGGCCAGCATCGCATAGTTTAGGTCTGAGGCGATCACACGTCCTTTGGGTCCCATTCGAGACTCGAGTAAGAGGGCAAGGTCGGCCGTACCGGAGCCGACGTCGAGTGCGGTCCCCCGTCCGACGGGCGTAATGAAGGACGCGGTAATCTTCTTCCAATGGTAATGCAGGCCGAAACTCAACAGCGTGTTGTTGAGGTCGTAGACGCCCGCGATGGAGGTGAACATCCGCTGCACGGCATCTTCGCGGGCCTGGCCGGACCAGGTGGACACCACCTTTGCCGGGGCTTTGGAATCCTGTGTCAATGGACGTCGGTCGGTTCCCACCATTTGACGGTGTTAGCACCCGGTTTCAAGCTTTGTCAAGGTGAGGGGTGAAGACCTTTTCGGGAGACGGCGGCGTCTTGAAGCTTTTTGCGCGTAGATGAAAATCCACGGCATGCGCGCGTGAACGACATGCCACGTATCCCTAATCGTGATCTGATCTTCGTTTTGGAGCGAACGTCTGCGATTGAGAGCCTGACAGGAGTGCAAGGGCCTGCAGGTTTTGCTCCGAAAACAATTCAAACAAGGCGCTCTATTCTGTAGGAGAAATCGCAGGATGCGGTGCCTTGTTGCAAGGCAATTGATTGCGTTATCTCGAGGAACCCAGCTGTCCAGTAGGAGGGGAGTTGTGTCGGAAGGCGCAGGGGCGTTCCTAGACTCAGTGGGGATACCGGCTAATGCGAGGCGCTGCGAGCGCCCAGATCACGGTAGTCATCTTTGCGGGAGCTCGGGGGTGGGTAATCACTCTCCGAACAATATCAGGTCGCTCACGATCTCAAAGTGTCGTTTGTTACGGGTCATCAAGGGGAGACGTTTAACCAGGGCGGTGGCGGCAATAAGGGCATCGCCTTGTTCCAGTGAAGGATAGCGGCGGCGAAGATCGGAGTAGCGGGCCGCAATCGAATCGGTGAGCGCAATAAGTCGACAGTGAGTCAATTCAGCCAAAATTGAGGCGCGTTCGTTGTCACCGAGTCCGGGCTTGGTGAGCAGTTCTTTCTTAGTGATGATCGAATAGTAGACGGTGAATCGGCTAGAATCGAATAATGCATGGAACCGGCCGGTGTTGAAATAATCGATGAAGATGTCGGTGTCTAGGAGGATTGAGATTCTTGCCATGCCGCGATCTCATCAAGAAACGCCTTGTCCGACTGCTTGCGCCCCTGATTTCGTAACGCGTTAACATACGCGGCGCTGTCGTCGATATCGGTATGTCCGTACGGGTTGAATTTTTCCCTCACGAGACCTTCCAGCAAGGTGACCGGATAGATGCCCCTGCGCTTAGCCGCTTTGACAACCGCGCTTTTCAATGCCGGATCGAATGAGAGTGTCCACTTTTCCTTCTTTAACGCCGTCTTGGGCATGCAGATCCTCCTTGCAATACGTATAATAGACGTACGGTAGAGCGGTGTCAAGAATGAAGCGTGAGTGGTATAATCCCGCGCCTATGCGTAATTCGATCGTCATCAAAGGGGCGCGAGAGCATAAACTCAAGAATTGTACCGTGCAGATCCAAGACGACACACTCTTTGCCATAATGGGCTCGATCAGGTGGGCAAGATTCGTCCCCGGTTGTCCCGTTCTGATCGGCTAATCGGGGAGCTATGGGCGAAACGCGTGTTGACCTGCAGCATTTGCTCGAAGACCTGCGAGATGCCTATCCTGGCGCCCTCGAAGAAACCATTTTGACCGAAGTGGTCGCCAATTCCCTCGATTCCGGTGCCACCTGCCTCCGGCTCACGGCCGACCCGGCGTTGTCGACGTTGACCATCGTAGACGACGGATCAGGCATGAGACGAAGGGATCTGGTGCGGTACCACGATCTGGCCGCCAGCACGAAGACACGGGGCCACGGCATCGGATTCGCCGGAGTCGGGATCAAACTTGGGCTGCTGGTTTGTGAAGATGTGGTCACCGAAACGCGTCGGGGTAAGGAACATGTGGCGAGCCGCTGGTACTTGGCGGGACGGCATAAAGCGCCGTGGAAATGGATTCCACCATCGGGGTTGGTGACCGATCATGGCACGGCGGTGCAGCTCAAGCTGCACAATGCGCTCTCGCCGCTTTTGGACGAAGGCTTTCTCGAAGGGACGCTGCGGCGACAGTATCAACCCCTGCTGGAGCCGGCGTTTGACGAGATGCTTACTGCGCATTATCCGAAAGGCTTCCGGTTCGAGGTCAATGGTCGAGTGCTGGAACGTCAGCCGATCCACGGCGTGGAAGTGTCGAAACTCGCGATCTGCCTGGCGCGCAAGCGCAAGCCGTCGGCGGTCGGCTATCTGGCGCGAAGCGAGTCTCCGTTTCCGGACGACCAACGTGGTCTGGCGATCAGCACATTCGGCAAGGTGATCAAGCATGGATGGGACTGGTTGGGGATTACGCCGGCCGCTCCGGACAGAATGGCCGGGATGATCGAGGCACCGGCGCTGGCTGCCGCCCTCACGCTCAACAAGGGAGATTTTGTTCGTGTCGGGACGCGGGGCGCGCTGTATCTGGGGTATCGCAAGGCGATTCAAGAAGCAGTTTCGCAGCAGCTGGCCTATTGGGGAGATGTCCGTGAATCCGGAGACAGAGCCGGCCGTCGAGCGGTGCGGCCGATGGAGCGCGATCTGGAAACAGTCCTCGTGGACCTTGCTGAAGAGTTTCCGCTGCTGGCGTCGCTGGTCGAGCGACGAGCCGGTGGGCAGAAGCGATTACCCATCGGACAATCCAGTTCAATGGAAAACGGGCAGGGCTTTCTCGCCGCGTCGGTCGTGAGCGGCGCGGAAGCCGTCGAGGATGTGGTGACTCCTTCGGAGCCAGTCCAGAATCCTGACGCATTTCCGCAGCCGGCCGAGGCAACGCAAGGAGAGGCGAAGCCCCAGGTGGAATCTTCGGCCGGAGTCGCTGTTGTTCCGGGACCAAGAGGACGGTCGCGGCCGGGTCATTATGGGCTCAGCATCCGGTTCGAATCACATGAAGGAGATCAGGACCTCGGCCGTCTCGTTGAATCCACCATCGTCGTCAACGACGCGCATCCTGCCTATCGTCGAGCCGTGGCCTCTCGGTCTGAGGGATACCATATTGCCCTTGCCGTTGCGTTGGCCCTGGCGCGTTTGGCTGTGCCGCCCGCTGAAGAGCACGAGTTCGTGACCGCGTTTCTCGCCCGCTGGGGCGAAGCCCTCGATGGGCCGCGCCGCAGGTCCCGTAGGCGATCGTAGCCCTCGCCGATTCGATGCCGCAGAATGGTATAATCCCCCGCCTATGGGAAATTCGATCGTCATCAAAGGGGCGCGGGAGCATAACCTCAAAAACATCGACGTGGAGATTCCACGCGACAAACTGGTGGTGATCACCGGCTTGAGCGGGTCCGGCAAGTCGTCGCTCGCCTTCGATACGATCTATGCGGAAGGACAGCGGCGGTATGTCGAGTCGCTCTCCGCCTATGCGCGGCAGTTCCTGGAACAGATGGGGAAGCCGGATGTCGATTCAATTGAAGGCTTGTCTCCCGCGATCTCGATCGAACAGAAGAGCACCAGCCATAACCCTCGGTCCACCGTCGGCACCGTGACGGAGATCTATGATTATCTCCGGCTGCTCTTCGCACGTGTCGGGCGGCCCTACTGTTTTCAATGCGGCGAAGAAATCACAGCACAGACCGTGCAACAAATGGTCGATGCGATTGCCTCGGTGCCGGAAGGCATGAAGTTCCAGATCCTTGCCCCGATCGTGCGTGGGCGAAAGGGTGAATACCGAAAAGAACTGCTGGAGATGCGAAAGGCGGGCTATGTCCGTGCCCGCGTCGACGGCAAGATTGTTGATCTGGGCGAGGACGTCACGCTCGACAAACAGAAAAAACACACGATCGAAATCATCGTCGATCGGCTGGTGATGAAATCCGGCGAGGCGCTCATGCGCCGGCTGGCAGATTCGGTTGAGACCGCGACCAAGCTGACAGGCGGGCTCGTCGCAGTCCTACCCGAGGATGGGAACACCCGTCTGTACAGTGACAAGCTAGCCTGTATCAATTGCGGCGTGAGTTACCCAGAAATTACGCCTCGGGTGTTTTCTTTCAATAGCCCGCACGGTGCTTGTCCGGCTTGTGACGGCATCGGCTATGCCATGACGCCGGGTGGCCAGGAGGAAGAGGACTTCACACTGTTGGAACCATGCACCGTCTGTCATGGGGCGAGGCTGAGGCCGGAGAGCTTGTCTATCAAATTAGCCAAGCAGTCAATCGCCGAGGTGACCAGCCTCTCGGTTCGCGCGGCTGCCGACTTTTTCCTGTCGCTCAAATTTACTGACCGAGAGCTGGTCATCGCGCATCGGATTCTCAAGGAGATTCGCGAGCGGCTTGGGTTTCTCGTCAATGTGGGGCTGGACTATCTGACGCTCGATCGGGCCGCAGCGACCTTATCCGGGGGCGAGGGGCAACGGATCAGACTAGCCACGCAGATCGGGTCAGGTTTGGTGGGGGTGTTGTACATCCTGGACGAACCCTCCATTGGGCTCCATCAACGCGACAATCGTCGGTTGTTGCAGACGTTGCTCAGGCTGCGAGACCTCGGGAATACCGTCGTCGTTGTCGAGCATGATGCCGAGACAATGATGGCAGCTGACCATGTCTTGGATATGGGTCCTGGCGCGGGGTCCCAGGGCGGGCATGTGATCGCGCAGGGCACGCCTCAGCAGATCATGGGCGACCCCAATTCATTGACCGGCCAATACTTGCGTGGAATTCAGACCGTCTCCGTACCCCAGCGGCACCGGAAGCCGAGGGGGACTCTGTCGGTAGTCGGGGCGCAGAAGCACAATCTGAAAAACGTAACGGCCCGCATTCCGATGGGCCTCTTCACCTGCGTGACGGGGGTGTCCGGATCAGGGAAAAGTACGCTGGTACTGGAGGTGCTCTTTCATTCACTTTCGCAACTGCTCTACCACAAGAAGCCGAAGATCGATGGGTGCAAAGACCTGCGGGGTGTTGACGCGCTAGACAAAGTGATCGACATCGATCAATCGCCGATCGGTCGGACACCTCGATCGAATCCTGCCACCTATACGGGCCTCTTTGGTTACATCCGCGATCTCTACTCGAACCTTCCAGAGTCACGTGTCCGTGGGTATAAACCGGGGCGGTACAGCTTCAATGTCAAAGGGGGGCGATGCGAAGCCTGTCAGGGAGACGGGCTCATCAAGATTGAAATGCACTT
>JANPKE010000043.1:0-1632 GCA_031425875.1 Nitrospirota bacterium | reverse complement strand
AGGCTAGCACAACGTGTTTCGATGTCCCTCGTGTCTCCAGGCTGGAACTTGAACCGCACCGCGACGATCCCTCCACTGACTCGATGTGTTTCAACGATGTCATAGGAAGACTTGGGAATCACGTGTGAAACCCAGCCTTGGGTCATCAGTTCAGACTCTGTCAATTGCTGATAGGTCTCGTAGCGAGACTCAAACGTTCCGACGGAATCGACGAGCCAGACCGCGCCGACAAGAACCGCCCCAGCTGCCAACAGGCTTATCCCAATCTTTTTCATACATCAATGTGGACGGTTCTCGGAACGGTCACGAGACCGGCCGGCAGGTGGTTTGTCTTGTGTCGCGTCCCGGTCCTTTGGTGATTTCAATTCGTGCGACCCCTTTCACGTTGGCACAGAGGTCACCGAGTCCTGGCGTGACCAGACGGAATGGGCCGCCTTTCGCATCAGGCAACGGCGCTCCATCGAGCTCGTAGATAAGTACTCCGTGCTCTCTCGCCTGTTGGAGCGTGAGACAAGCGGAGTACTTCCCGTCTACTGCATGAAATGCGATGTGATCCGCATCGATCGCCAAAGCCGGAACATCGAGCAGCCCCTTCAACCGAATCCCCCGTCCTTTCATGCCCGGCATCACGGTGGCAATATCGAGCTGATGTTCTACAGGCAATGCCGCGATGGCGGCACGGTCAAATGAGATCGGTTGAACAACGGCGCCTTCGATTCGGACCCGCCCTGAGCCGGTCTGTTCTTTCTCGGTGATCGTCTTGATCATCGCCGTCAGGGCTTCGTTGACAGGAGTGGGAATGCCTAACTTGCGACCCTGCTCCACAATGAACCCGTTTAAATAGTCGATCTCCGTTTGTCGTCCAGCCTTCCAATCGTCGTACATAGATGTATGAATGTCGCGGATCTCTTGCGAGGCCTTGACCACTCGTTCCGGCATATCGAGTGGTAACGGCACCTTCAGCGCGGCTGAGATTGCTGAGCATTCTCCGACAATCTGTCGGATCACACCCGTCATTTCCGGGTGATCCAATGCTTTGGCCACACGATCGTCGATGAGCACGGTGATGGGATTGAAGACGCAGTTCCAACACATCTTCTCCCATTTACTGCGGCGAAGGTCTTTGGAGAGGTGGCAAGGAATGCCTGCTGCGGCAAACAGGTCACGGATGGCGAGAAGTCGTTCGCTCTCATAGCCCATCAGTTCACCGATGGCGACAGCTCCCTTCTTATAATGGTCGATCACACCGGGCTCGGCGATTTTGGAATAGATGTATGCTACCCCGCCGACGACGCAATCTCGCTGGATTCGCGCGATGAGCCGGTTTTCGGTATCGATCCCGTTCTGCAACGTCAGCAGCACTGTCTTATCCGTGAGAACGGGTTCGATCTGGTCCATCACCTCATCGAGGTCGTAAGCTTTTACTCCCAGAACAATGAGGTCTGGCTTCGGCAGCTCTCGAGCATCGGATGCAACCGGTGGTTGGACGGTGAAGGAACCACCGGCACTGCGAATCGTCAGCCCATTCCGCTTGACTGCTTCAAGCGTTTTCGGTCTGAGAAGAAAAGAGACATTGGGGTTGTTCTTCGCCAGATGTGCTCCGAAGAACCCGCCGACCGACCCTGCACCCAC
>JANPKE010000042.1:0-1879 GCA_031425875.1 Nitrospirota bacterium | reverse complement strand
CTCTATCGCCCCGCCACACGCGAACAGATAATGTTGGCCACCCCGATTCCTCCGGGGTTCGTCGATGAGCTTCGCCGACGACAGGTTGCTGAGCTTTCAGTCGGAGAATCCATTGTCGGCACGATTCGGCCGCATGAGCTGACAGTGCTCGAGGTGATTCGAGATCTGGGTCTTGAATTGCAAGTCATTTTCAATCGGGAAGCCGTCATGGTCGTCCCGTCCGGGGTCAACAAAGCCACCGGTCTCGCGACCGCATTGCAAGAGATGGGGTTGTCTTCGCGCAACGTCGTGGCCATCGGAGACGCGGAAAACGACCATGCCTTGCTCAATTACTGTGAGTATGCGGTGGCGGTGGCGAACGCCGTGCCGACCCTTAAGGACATCGCCGATTGGGTCACCACCGGAGCAGAAGGAGTCGGAGTTGCCGAAATCATCCACGAACTGGTGGAACATGACCTCAGTGTGCCGCCGTTCAACACGCACCGCCGGAATATCCTCATCGGTATGCAAGAGAACCGCGAGGAAGTTTCAATTCCTGCCACGGGACTCAACCTATTGCTGGCCGGTTCGTCCGGAAGCGGAAAATCCACTCTGGCCACTGGAATTCTCGAACGCGTCATAGAACAAGGTTATCAGGTCTGTGTGATCGATCCTGAGGGGGATTACGAGGGCTTTGCGGGAGCGGTCATGTTTGGGACTTCGCAACGGGGTCCGGGAATGGCGGAAATCCTCACGGCTCTGGATGGCGCGAACACGAATGTGATCATCAATCTCGTAGGCTTGTCGTTACAAGATCGTCCAGACTTTTTTCTGGCCCTGTTGCCCGCCCTTCAAGAGCGCCGCGCCAAATTCGGGCGACCCCATTGGATTCTCATCGACGAAACGCATCATTTAATGCCCCGCGATTGGCAACCCGTCCAGCATGTCATGGCTCAAGAGTGGACTGGCATCGTCTATGTCACCGTGCACCCGGACCACATTGCAAAACAAGCACTTCATAAGGTGGATGTGGTGGCGGCGTTGGGAGATGATCCGGCCGGGACGATCGCACGGTTTTGTGGAACCCTGGATGTGCCCGTTCCTCAGATGGAACCGACGGCGCTGAATCATGGTGAAGCGATCTTTTGGGATCGGCAGTCCCCCAGGCCACCCAGTCGACTGCGCATTGCCCCTTGTAAAGCGGACCGTCGCCGTCATCGACGGAAGTATGCCGAAGGGGAGTTGCCGTCGGACCGGAGTTTCTTTTTCCGCGGTCCGGACAATGTGTTGAATCTGCGAGCACATAACTTGATTTTGTTTATGCAGATGGCGGAAGGAGTCGATGAGGCGACCTGGTTACACCACCTGCGACAGAGCGATTACAGCAGGTGGATGGAAGAAGGAATTAAAGACCCGCACTTGGCTGAGGCGGTACGGCTCATCGAGCAGCAGCCCTCCATCAGCACCGAGCGAAGCCGACAATTAGTACGTTCCGCGATCGAAGAGCGGTACACCGTGCCCTCCACGGGTCCCTAATGCGGGTTCGTACGCGGAACGGGGTATGTCACGTTCCCGTCGGTCCGAGTTTCATCTCCCAGTCGCCTTACACCCTCAACGAATCACTCCTTGCCAGTTACCATACTGATCCTCCACCGGACCACGTCGAATATTGAGCGCGATAAGCGCGAGTCCACTGATGGCGCTGATCCACGGCCAACCCGGCATGCCACCGTCTAGCATCCAGGCCGCGAGAAGCAACCATGCGCCGCACAGGATGTTGAGGAGGCGTATCGGACGAGCGGGTTCGGCGAATGCCACCACCGAAAATGTCACGACCAGTGCACCGACGATGTGGGTGCTGTCGGCAGCGGTTCCGGCCACGTGTAACAATGTCGGCGCA
>JANPKE010000041.1:0-4093 GCA_031425875.1 Nitrospirota bacterium | reverse complement strand
CTCAACAGGTCAATAAATCATCAGATCAACAAATGGGCCCCTGCTCACATTTTCCCCGCTAACGTCGTCGACACTCCAGCCGTTTTCATCGAAAGGTACTGTAAATCTGCCAGCTTTCCTAATCCAAACTTGGAAATATAGAGAAAGATATACTCGCGGATATAGAGCCGCAGGTCCCAGCCAGGATTGTGGTGCTGCTCGAACTGTTCGAACACCCGCTCAGCTTCCTCGATACTCATCCCATTCTTCACGGTGTAGTAGTAGTCGAGAGCCAGGTCCCACTCCGGATTCTTATAGGCCGTCACACCCCACTTCTCCGGATGCTTGGCGACCGGGTTATGTCGACCGAGGTCGAACGTGCCGAACCCGAGTGAATGGACATGGTCCTTGTTCTGCTCAAGAAACTGGACCGACTGCCAGGCTTCCTCTTTCGTCTCGCCGGGAAAACCGAAAAAACCCATGCAATGGTTCCAAATCCCGGCGTTGGCCGTCAGCTGTAGGTGCTTCGTCATGATTTCCGTCGTTGTCGCCTTATCCATCAGCTGCAGCACCCGCTCGACGCCGGACTCATAGCCGAAATGGAGATACTTACACCCAGACTCCTTCGCATCCTGCCATACTTGTTGGTCAAGCAAGCTCTTTTCAAATCGCATGTGGGTTGTCCACACAATCCCCATTCGGCTCTCGATTAACCCACGCGTGAGCTTACGAAACAACGCCGGTGGATAGGATTCATCGGTAAAGTGAAAATGTCGCGTGCCGTACTTGTCTCGCAGAAACTGAATATCAGCGAGCGCATCCTGGATCTTCTTCGATCGATAGCCGGCCGTATAGCCTTCGCCATGGTCGCAGAACTCGCAGCGGCCCCAGTAGCAGCCCCGCGTCGCCAGATAGGGCAAGATCCTCGTCGGGACGAAATACTTCTCCAGCGGCAAGCCATCAAAGTCCGGCGGCGGGAGCGCCGCCAGATCCTCTGCATAACTGGTCGACGAGGTATGGACCCCAGCCTCGTCTCTATAGATCGTATTCGGCACCTCAACCAGACTGCGCTTGGCCCCCACCGCTGAAACAAGTTGGACAAAGGCTGTCTCCCCTTCATACACCACAGCACTGTCGAAGTACTGAAACAACGGCGATTGCGGCAGCACATCGCGCAGGCGCGTCACTGTATTGCCGCCGATCGTGATGTGGATATGGGGGAAGTGCTGCTTGATGAGGGCACAGAAGGTCATGGTGGAGAACATCTGCTGCTGCAAAACGATCGAGATCCCGATTACGTCCGGCTGCTCAGCTTCGATCGCCGGCTTCACAAGATGGTCGAACACGTCACGGTAGATATTCACCTGCGTGTCATTCACCGCATCCATGATCTCCGATGAGACGAAGACCTTGTACGACAGGTCCGTCTCCATCGGCGGCATGCAGATTCTCGCCGGGAAATAGACCATCGAAATCACCGACATCACTTCACGAAAGACATGAAGTGACCACTCTAATTTGTCGATATCATAGAACTGTTCACTTCTTACTATGCGCTTGGCTTCTTCAGCATTCTGGATCAACTTTGCCATCCGCTGATGGGTGACATCGCAGAGCGAAAGCTGCAAATCCATTTCGTTGGCATCAAGGTCTCGTTTCTTCGAGAGCTTCCGCAGTCGATCGAGTTGCTGCGGCACCCGGCGCAGAACCTTCTTCAAAAAGTCCTCACTGAAGTACCAATCCCACATCTCACAGTTGATGTCTTTTTGAATAACCGTGTGGCCGGCTTGGCGGAGTACTGCGGTGAGCGAAGGAAGACTGAGATAGGGTTCAGAGGGAAACCAATCGGGCGGGAAGATCAGCATGACCTTCATCTTCCGGCCACTGGTGGCTTCGAGCTGTCGGCGATTGAGGAGAATCAGCTCCTTCGAGGCCCGTTCACCCTTCGTATACTCAATCCGCATTCCGGCTGCGTCCTTTGCGCTACCGCGGATGACAAGAAACTGTCAGAAAGCCAATGGGTTACAGCGCAAAATGTATTGTACGGGGGGTGGAGAAGGAGATGCAAGAGTGGGGACGTAGGGGGTGATCAGGTACTTCCCTTTGCTCGCTGCCCGCGCACGCAAGACCCTATTAGATGTACGGGGTATTGGCGGTGCTCGGTCAATGCGCGCACTGTCATAGACCAGGCGATCTTACATAAGTACAATGCTGCTTTCAGTCCTAGGAAGTTCGAAGTCGTGTAATGTTTTGCTAGCTATGGAGCCCTAATGGTCAGTCGTGGCTATCCAGGAAAGTCATCTCGGGCCTGTCATCGGTGCTTTGCTGACAAAAAACTCGTTGATTGGATTAAAGCACAGAATACCAAGGGGCAATGTGATTGGTGCGAAGCCAGAAATGCTTATGTGGTCGACGTAGAAGAATTGGGAAGTCTCTTCGAGCCGCTTGTTGACCTCTATTATCCCAGCGACTCCCACAGAGGCGATTCTCTTTCCGATCTACTTCAAGAAGACTGGGAGATTTTCAGCGATCGCATAATGGATCGTGGAGGTGCACGAGACCTGGTGAAAGCCATCATGGAGACAGGAGTTGACCCGAAAGAACTTTCCTGCCTCGGAGTCGATTATGGAGGCTTATTCCACGCTAAACATCCCTATCACTCAACCCTAGAGGACACTTGGGAAGAGCGTGCCGAAGAGGAGCCCGACGATGATCCACCTGAGGCTGAAGAGCATGAGGCTCCGGAAATTACGGAGATGCAACGAATAGCATTCGCCGTTGAAGACCGTGGTATTTCTTATCCATCTGCATCAATACTCTACAGAGCCCGCATCTATACAGTTCGTGATCGGAAGGAAAAATTCAGCCTCGAAGAAATGGGAGCTCCACCGCCAGAGAAGACACCGGCTGCAAGGGCAAACAGAGCAGGTCATCCAGTACTGTATATGGCAAGTGATATGCAAACAGCTCTAGCAGAGGTGCGTGCTTGGAAAGGTGCACCTGTGAGTGTGGCCAAGATGAAACTTTCTCGCGAATACCGCATATTTGATTTAACTGAGAAGTATTTGATCGATAACCCGTTTTTTGTTGAATCACTGAAATGGGTACTCGAGACAAATAGGCTTATGAACCGCTTCGCAGAAGAACTGTCTCGTCCGGTGATGCCACATGAGGCAGAAACGCTCTACCGTCCCACACAGAATCTGTGCGATTTAGTGAAGAGTGCCGGATGCGACGGGATAGCTTATCCAAGTGCTATGGGTCCTGGACACAATGTGGTTCTCTTTGATCCTCACGGTGCAACACCAGAGGAGGTCAGTCATCACAGGGTAGAGGGACTGTCCTTCACGTCGAGGGATCTTGGGCCCTACGAATTCCCTCACGAAGAAGTTCCCTGGTCTAGTTAACCACTTGGGTAGAAAAAAGATGTCGGGAACCATCTCCCAGCGCGTGGCGGGCTGGTTCATCCCTCATACTACTCTCAGTAGAGATGATGAATTGTGGAAGCTAGCATGGGCTCACTTAAAATAAAGAACTACCTCTCCTCGTATCACATCTTGGCCGCGGCTTATTTTGCACGCCAATGCCTCAAAATCGAACTGCGCAAAGACGAGGTTTCACAGAAATACGACGATAGTTCAGCAATCGAGCACAGGGCTCTGGTAATGGCCTGCATAGCTTCGAGTGTGTCCTTCATTGAGGCAACAATAAACGAGGTGTTTGCAGACTCGGCTGATAATCAGCACAAGAGTGCGCATGTCGGGCAGCTGGACAAGGAAACTCAAGACTTACTAGCCAGCCTATGGGAAGTCGAAAGCTATGCGAGAGCAGCTAGCACTTTGGACAAATATCAAGCGGCGCTAAGGTTGGGTAAGAAGCCGACGCTTGAAAAGGGAAAGAAGCCGTTTCAAGACGTCAAGGTCCTTATAAACTTGCGCAATGCACTTGTGCACTTTAAACCGGAATGGGTGATGGCCGACACCGGAAGGGTTGACCAGGCAGATCTTCACATCTTAGAAATGAACCTAAAGAATAAGTTTACCCTAAATCCATTCTTGCGGGACGCGAGGCCACTTTTCCCGACGCTATGCATGAGCCATGGATGCGCGAAGTG
>JANPKE010000040.1:0-3134 GCA_031425875.1 Nitrospirota bacterium | reverse complement strand
ATCGTTGCCATCCAGGCTATTGGGACGAGCGGCCGTGGCGAATGCCAAATTGGCGTATCGTACCTTTATGCAATCGTTTACCAGTGAACGATGGAAGCGTCTTGCGGTAAAGGGAGCACGAGTTCAGCGTCCGCTATGGGCCAGTACGGGTACAAAAAACTCTGCGTACAGCGATCTCTGTTACGTCGAACCACTCGTCGGCCGTGAGACAGTGAATACTATGCCGGAGAAGACCTGGTCGGCTTTCGCCGATCACGGACGCATAGCGGAGAATGCCGTCGCAGCCGATGTGGATGAGGCGTCGCAAGTGATGTTAGATCTTGAAAAGGTAGGAATCAATTTTAACTGTGTGTTATGGCAGCTCGAACACGAAGGCATTCAACAGTTTGTCGATTCATTCGATGCGGCTCTCGCGACGTTAGAAAAGAAACGAACGCAGCTCTTAGGAAGTACTCAGGAAGCAGCGGTGCGATGAGGATACACCTACTTCATACTCAGAGTAGAGACATAGCACTATGATGAAGATCGCCATCAACGGCTTGGGGCGAATAGGTCGAGCAACATTTAAGATTGTGACCAGCATCCCTGAGCTGGAACTTGTTGCGATCAATGATCTTGTAGCCGCCGACAACCTTGCCTATCTCCTGAATTACGACACCGTGTACGGGCGCTTTCCAAATCGTGTCACAGCTGCCGATGGTGACTTGACCATGAGCGACCGGTTGTATCGGGTTTTCTCTGAACGGGATCCAGCCCGATTGCCATGGGGCGAGCTGGGGGTAGACCTGGTGTTTGAATGTACGGGGCTATTCACGACCAAGGATGAATTAACACGACATCTTCAAGCCGGTGCCAAGCGTGTGATTCTCTCTGCGCCGGCTGAAGACCATGACATTCCCACCGTCGTGTATGGCGTCAACCCTTACCGGGAATCGGACGGTCCCATTCTGTCCTGCGCGAGCTGCACGACGAATTGTATCGCACCGATTGTGGAGATCATAGATCGGCGCTTGGGAATTCAAAAAGCCGTCATGAATACCACCCATGCCTACACGGCCAGTCAGGCCATCGTCGATAAACCAAATCAGAAATGGCGCCGCGGTCGTGCCGGGGCGATGAATCTGGTCCCGTCCGGCACTGGGGCGGCTGTGGCGACGACGCGGGCATTACCGCAACTCACCGGGAAGTTTGCGGGTACGGCCATTCGTGCTCCGGTTCCGATCTGTTCCATAGCTGATGTCGTCATGGTGACCGATCGCGCCACATCAGTCGAGCGGGTCAATGCTATCTTTCTCGAGGAAGCGCGAAGTGAGCGCTATCAAGGGGTGGTCGGAGTGACACAAGATCCGCTCGTCTCCTCCGATGTCATTCAAGATCCTCATGCCTCCATTGTCGACCTCGAGATGACGCAAGTGGTCGACGGCAATCTCCTCAAGGTCATGAGTTGGTATGATAATGAGTGGGGCTATGCTAATCAGATGGTGCGTCAGGCGTTGAGTATGGCACTGATCGTTCCTGTAGAACCGGCACTGTCTTCGCACCATTAAGAGCTGGATCGCTGTGTCCCATTGCGGAGGTAATTCGACATAGATCTATGCTCGGACGCACGTCGAGGTGGAGAAAACGGCCGTTTTACCATTCGGAACCTGCACGAGGGTCTTCAGCACCTACGCCAAGTTCCTTGGGCTGGCTACACTAAAATGAAGCGATCCATTTCGACCGACATGGTAGCAAGGCTACGACTCAAGCCGTGATGTGGGACAAAGAAAAGCAGAGCGAGTGAGTAGTTAACTATTAAACAACCATTTGTATGGTCCTCGTCCCAACTGCGGTGAGGGAGTCGGTTTCAACCGTACTTGCGTTCTTGCTCCGTTGAACCGTATGTTGGTGATCCGTCCGATGATCGCCCTGACGTTTCCAGCTCTCGCGCATGACTGCCTGTAAGTGTTGTATAAAGTGACAGATAGTCGCGGGCCATCTGCTCTGCAGTGAAATATTCTTCAAACTGTCGACGGCATGACCGGCGGTCCAGCTGCGATATTGCCGCTACTAAAGCCGACATCTCACCCCGTGTCTCTCCCATCAGGCCGGTGTATTCATGCTCGATGATCTCCGAATTGGACCCGCGCGGATATGCTAGAGCCGGTGTGCCACAGGCCAAGGCCTCGATCAAGGTTAGGTTAAGGGGCTCTAAACAGTCCGATGGACAAATGAGCGCGTACGCCTTTCCCAAAAAGTCGTTTTTCTGATCGCCGGTGACTTCGCCCACATACTCCACCAGCGAATGATTCAAGAGCGGTTCAATACAGGTCCAATATTCTCGATCGGCAGGGTCAACCTTTCCGGCAATGCGGAGAGGTATGTCGACACATTTCGCCACCTCAATAGCATCCTCCACTCCTTGTTCTGGGGAAATCCTCCCTGAAAAGGCCAGATAGCTACCGGCGTTCGGGTGGAAATCAAACAAATCCTTTGGAAGCCCATAGTGCACGGTGGACAGCCAGTTGGCCCACGGCAATGGCCGACGTTGAGCGTGAGAGATCGATATCAAGGGCAGGTCCATATACTCTCGAAAAGGCGGAATCAATTCCTCCCAGTCCAACCTACCGTGCAGCGTTGTCGCGACCGGAGTGGGACAGCGCCTGGCCATTGGAAACCCCATTACATCGATATGGGAGTGGATGATGTCAAATCGATCAGCATATCTTCCGAACACTCGCTCCAACAATAAATAGACCGGAGCTTCGCGACACAGCATTTCTGGCGACGAACGGAGGGCCTTCGGACACGAACTCTCCAAACGCGCCGAGGTTTGTGAATCTCCGCTGGCGAATAATGTCACCTCGTGTCCAAGCCGCACGAGCTCTTCAGTAAGATACGAGACCATACGTTCCGTGTCTCCACACCCGGTGGCTGACACGCTCTCCAACAGTGGTGCAACCTGTGCAATTCTCATGATCAATCCTCTATAAAGTTGTGATTGGGACGAGCGGTTTGAGGAGCGAATCCCTTTCAGGATAAGTAATGAGCCCAAAACCCACTGATGTCCCACGCGTCCTTTTTGGCCTGTCGTCACACTAATACGTGAGAGATCGCGCGATCATAACTAGGGAGACACCTAACATGTGTCGGTC
>JANPKE010000039.1:0-4594 GCA_031425875.1 Nitrospirota bacterium | reverse complement strand
CCGGACGGCATTCGTCACACCGACCGTCGCAAAACACTCAACCCAGAGCCTATCCAAAGCAGCTCGTGCCACTACCAGCTGTGTCATGGGTACAGCCGTCATGAGTCCAACGGTTCGTGCACGGATGCCAAGTCGGGAGGCCACCTTTCGCAAGAAGTGAGCGGGATCAGTAAAGGTTTTTGACTGATCTCCGGTCACTGAGGGATTTGCCTCGACCTGGTGATTGAGGATAGAGGAAGCCAGTGTGAAGCCTCCCCCTTGTGGCGCAGAGGAAAGCACACGTCTCCGACCTCCAAGATCGATGACCAATGTCTGCCCCATCACTCGGTAGCTGGTGCGGACTCGTGTGGACGTACCCTTCATGACGACACTCCCTGCTGAAGGAGTTGTGATAACGCCTGAATCAGCCTGTTATTGTCCTGTACAGTTCGCACTGCGAGTCGGATGGAACGTGAGTTTGTGCCAGGCACGGATGAACAGTCACGAATCAACAGGCCCCTGCTTCGCAATTGTTCGGTCATGTCACGCGCGTGCCAACCGCGAGGCAATTCGACAAGGAAGTAATTCGCGTGTGTCGGCATCACCACACAGCCGGGAAAGGCCACCAGCAATGCCTGCAACCGTTCACGCTCTCGTGCCATGAATCGCAAACTCTTGCGCGCATGTGCCGCATCGTTCACCGCAGCGAGCGCGGCCACTTGCCCCATTGCGCTGACGGACCAGGGCGGCAGCTGCCGTTGTAGTTGTCGCGCGGTGATACGGGTTGCCACTGCATATCCTACTCGCAGCCCCGGCAGGGCATAGAATTTGGTCATGCTGCGCAAGATAACCACATGAGGCCAGGACGCCGCATGCGGTAGGACAGATCGATCTGGACAATAGTCAGCGAATGCTTCGTCGATCACCAGCCAGAGCCCTTGCCGGCGGGTAGCCTTTGCTAATCGTGCAACATCATCGGCTGAGCAGGCTTGCCCCGTCGGACTGTTGGGGTGACAGAGCACGACGCCATCGATAGAACGACCATCATGCCTGCCTGCTTCCATTACATGGCAAAGACGGTCGATTGGGATGGCATACTGGTCGCTTCGGTCTGCAAAGAGCGCCGTGGCCTGTCCTCCGGCTCGCACCATTGCGGCAGCATATTCGGAAAAGGTGGGCTGAACGATAAGGAGCCGATGAATCCCCAGTGCGCGAGGGAGCGCCTCAATCAACTCTGTGGAACCGTTACCAACTATGATCTGTTCCGGATCAATACGCCAGAATGTGGCCAATGCCTGCCGCAGATCCCAACAGTTAGGATCAGGATAATGACTCAACAGATGTCTGGACGCAGTGATGGCTTTCCAGACTTGTGGAGAGGGCCCTAGTGGGTTGATGCTGGCGCTGAAATCAAGAATCTCGGTAGGGTCACGTTTCAGTTCTCGTGCGGCACTGTAGATATCCCCCCCATGCAAGTGTGCCCTCAGACGAGCCATTTGATCCCCACCGCCAGAATGACCCCCAGCACCGAAGCTGCCACCATGATGGTTGCTGCCAACGGAATGTCGCTTGGCTCTGCGCTCCGCCCCTCCGCACCAAGAAAAGGACGGTCTTGCGCAACCCCATCATAAAAGTTGGTGCCTCCCAACCGGATTCCCAAGATCCCGGCCATCGCTGCTTCAGGCCTGCCACTATTGGGACTGGGGTGGAGACTTCCATCTCGCTCAAACACTTGCCATCCGTTGCGAATCCGTTCCAGCTGTTGAGTGACGAGACCTGCACCCAGGAGAAGCAATACGGCCGAAAGCCGTGCAGGAATCCAGTTCGCCAGATCATCAAGTCGAGCCGACGCCCAGCCAAAATCGGCATAAGGCGCATCACGATGACCGATCATGGAATCCAATGTATTGACGGCCTTGTACGCCAAGGCCAATGGGGCACCTCCGATTGCCAGATAGAACAGCGGCGCAATCACACCGTCTGCGGCGCTTTCCGCGACCGTTTCCACCGTCGCACGAGCTACCTCGGATTCGGAAAGCTTCGCTGTGTCCCTCCCCACGATCATCGTCACAGCTCCACGGGCAGCAGGAAGATCGCCGGCTTGAAGTGGATCATTCACCGCACGGACATGATCCCATAGGTCCCGTGCGGCGAGGGTGGTCGAGGCCAATGCGATCGACAGTGCCGACCCCATCCACCAGGCAAAACCTTCGATCTCTTCAATCACGACAACGCCGAGACTGTAGGTCAGAATCGGCAATCCTCCGGCCAGGCAGATCCCTGCAATGCGAAGGCTGGTGCGACTTCGACAGACCGTTCGGATCCGGCGATCGAGCCACGCAATGCACCGGCCCATCATGCGGACAGGATGTGGTAACCAGCGAGGATCGCCACATATCCCATCAAGCGCAGAAGCGATAAGGAGTTCGCCGCCGGTCATGGTAACCGAAGCAAGAGTGGAACGAGTAACAGGAAGAAAATTTCGATCACTTCATTCATAGCCCCAAGCGTATCTCCAGTGATCCCACGGAACCAGCTGCGGCAGGCTGACCAACCAATGAGTACGATCGGAGCCCCAGCGAGGAGGATCAGACATGCACCAACCGCCCCAAAGCCTCCTGCCAAAGCAATCGTCAAGACCACCGTGGATAGGGCCACGTGCCGCCATGACAGATGAGTGAGGAACGGCGCTGCCAATCCTCCTTCCGATCTGGCATAGGGCGAAATCCAAGCCAGCATGACCATCGCCCAACGTCCCATTGCCGGCATGCAGAGTACGGCAGGGAGCCGCAAGTCAAGCGGCAGAGCCATCAATCCCGCATACCGGAGAATCAGTGAGAGAAAAAGTCCTGTCGCGCCGATCGCACCGATACGGGGATCGCGCATGATCGAAAGCCGTTCTACCGGTGTACGGCCTCCCGCCAATCCATCTAATGTGTCAGCCAACCCGTCCTGATGAAGCCCGCGCGTGAACAGCACCAACACTACAATTAGCAGCACATTCACGACGGCCGGCGAGAAAATCGCCGTCAGTCCAAAATCAGCCACGCTGAGCCCACCACCGATCAGCAAGCCGATGACGGGATACCATGCCATTGATGCGGCCAATTCCGGCGCGGACGGCTCGTGGTGAGTTCGGCTTAAGGGGATCGTCGTCAGAAAGTGCCAGGCGAAGATAAATGGACGGGCCACAGTTCCCATCGTTACACCTTGTCAGACACGCCCGCTTCGTCGAAGGTTGCCATCTCCGTGTAGATCTTGATTGCGGCACAGACCAGATCCATTCCTAAACAAGCCCCCGTCCCTTCACCCAGACGCAAATCGAGATCCAACAGCGGCTGCAGTCTTAGTTGGTCCAAAACCACGCGATGGCCCTGCTCGACCGAGCGATGGGAGGCGATGAGATACCCACGGCACAAAGGCTGAAGCCCAACGGCAATCAATGCCGCCGCCCCAGCGATGAACCCATCCAGCACGACAGGCACCCGGACGGCCGCCGCCCCAAGTATCAGTCCGGCCAATCCAGCGATTTCTAGGCCCCCGACCTTCGTCAGAACATCGAGCGCGTCTGCTGAATTGGGGCGATGCAGATCGAGCGCCCGCTCAATCACTGCTATCTTATGCCGACGACTGGATTCGTCGATACCGGTTCCACGTCCGGTTACGTCTGCCACAGGCTGACCGGTCATCACCGCCGTGATGGCTGCACTGGGTGTCGTATTGCCGATACCCATCTCACCGGTACCGATCAGGCCGATCCCCTCGCGCACGGCTTCTGTCGCCAGTTCAACTCCGATCATCACAGCCTGCTCTGCTTGGCTGCGGGTCATCGCCGATTCCACCGCCAGATTGTTCGTGCCCTTCATGACTTTTCGAGCAAGAAGACCGGGCACAGCGCCGAACTCGTAATCGACGCCGATATCCACCACGCGCACATCCACACCGGCATGCTTTGCCAACACATTCACACCGGCACCGCCCCGCAGAAAATTCAAGACCATTTGGGGCGTGACTTCCCGCGGATAGGCGCTCACCCCTTCCAGTGTGACTCCATGATCAGCGGCAAAGGTAAAGACGACCGCGTGCGGAACATTGGGCTTCAGCTCGCCGGTGATGGCAACGTAGGACGCCGCCAATTCCTCCAGGCGCCCGAGACTGCCGAGCGGTTTGGTCAGCCGATCCAATCGGGCTTGTGCCTTCCCACGGAGGGTGACATCGACCGGCTGAATACGACGGCACAGGTCCTGTATCGACATGACGGCTCCTCTATTTACTTCAAGCGAAGCGATAGTCCACTCACGACCAGATGCACTTCATCCGCTCTGGCGGCAATCAGCTGATTGACTCGTCCGGCAAGATCACGAAATACTCGTGTCGCAGGCTCAGCCGGAACCAGGCCGAAGCCCAACTCATTACTGACGATGATCACCCTGGCCGCTGTAGTCCGCATCCTCTGCACAAGCGTTCCAGCTCGGGCGAGAATGACCGATTCGTTGAGGCCGGTTCCAACCAGATTGCTCAACCACAATGTGACGCATTCGAAGAGAATCGTCCGGTACCGAGGTCCCTGTTTGGTAAACCATGCTTCCACTTCGAGTGGCTCTTCAACGGTCTC
>JANPKE010000038.1:0-3351 GCA_031425875.1 Nitrospirota bacterium | reverse complement strand
AGCTTATAAAACTCGCAGCAGATCAGGACAATCGACCGTTCACACCTCACGACCAGCTTCAGTTCAAGAAGGCTCTGGACGAGATCCAAGCCTATCTCATTAAGAGCCACAATCTCACTGGTGCTAGGCTCGAAACCGTTGAGGGACGATTGAGCTACCTGGAAGAAGCGGCCACACGAATGGGACGGAAGGATGTCATTCACATTGCCATAGGTGTCCTTGCGAATATCGCCACAGGACTATTGCTTGATGCAGACGGCACCCGTGAGCTTTTCCGGTTTGCTGGACAGATTTTCAAACAACTTCTTGGAAACGTCTACTATCTAGTAGGACCACATTGAACCTATGACGACGCCAGAGCCATGATGGATGGGGTCTGGCTTGAGTATTGACTTATGGAGTTGGGATTGGGATCGGATCTTGAATCGTGCATGAGCAAGATACACCGGGCTGGCAGCAGGATTGGCTCATACGTGTTCTGAGAACAGCCCAGTCCGGCTGAATCAGCGTTTGTAGAGTTCTCGCCGGTGCGCAACTCTCAAGACGACGATCTCTTGGCCATTCAGATCGAAGTCCATACAGTCATCTCCGATCCGAAACCGATAGAATCTCAATTCTGATTGTTTCAGGGGCTTGGCGTGGGAGATAGGATTCTTTCAAATCGTAGCAGCGTTTTTCGATGCGCTGTTTCAATGTCATATAAACCAGCCGGTACGTCACCGGCCAAACACGTGGGTATGAGACTTCACGCGGCCTGCTTTGTAGTCCCGGCAAGCTTCGTGGACACTCTGACGATATTCGAGGGACGTTGCCGCGATTAAATCTTCAAGGAAGGATCGACGTGCATTAGTTGTCATGTTCTTTACGCTCGTCTCAGGACTCACTTCCATTTTTAACGCCGTTCCCATGCGTAACCTCTCCCTCTGGATGTAGAGATGGCACCATTATCTGTGAGGCATCGGGATGGGTCAAATGATAGCGGCTCTCGTTCCCGAGAGCCTGCATCCCGAGCTAACGCTGCAACAAGCGACAACCGCATGACAAGATAGGATGAGATACCGACTTCAACGACACACTTACTTCTTATAGTTGATCTTTGATAAGGGATTAACGGGATTAGGCCCGCGTCGAATCGGTTGATGGACGATGTTCACGGGAGACGCGGGCAGCTTTTCGATGGCCACCTCGGTCGGCCCAATTCCAGAAGGAGCGGTTCCGATTTCGGCCAATACACCGCGATGGTCTGAGGGCCAAAGTGCGTCGCCGTTCGGGAGCCGACCGGGTTGGTCAAATACCAGACGGCTTGAACGCACGACCGAGCTTCCACTAGCACCTCCATCAAACAGGAAAATAAAATCGACACGGCGATCGGCAGTGGGCCACTCGACTTGGATATTTTGCCAGACAGTTCCTCCGGGTACTCCCGGATTCGCGATCCGGAAGGCGTCGATGAATCCCGGCTCTTTTTGCCATTCGGTGAGGATCGGAGATTGCTCTCCGGTATTCAAATCGCCCATCAACATGGCTCGCCCCGTTCCTCGATGTTCACGGAACAGTTCGCCAACTCGTTGGAGTTGGCATTCGTCGCCTTTCGACGTATGGGCGGAAAAGACCTGGACTGAGCCATCCGGTGCCTTAATCTCCGCTCGCAGCAGAATGCGAGGATCCATGCGACGCTGGCACTGAGGTAGGTCGTAGACTTCTGAGGCGATGATGGGATAGCGGCTCAGGATAGCCGGTCCTTCTTTGAAGCCGATAGCTGAGGTGATCAGCCGATCCACGAAACCGATGCCGAAGATATGTTCAGTCGCAGGAGCGAACACCATCTGGTACCCGAGCGCATCCGCGATTCGCTGCGGTACGTTGCCATGTTTTCGGCTGTCCGAGGCTTCTTGAAGCGCGATCACGTCAGGTTGCAACCGCTGCAGTTCCTGGATGGTCATGTCGAGCCGTTCGGCGAGATGGGTGCCGCTCTCGAAGAATCCTGACCATGCGCCATCGTGCAGCAGGTTGTAGGTCAAGACCCGTAGTCCCGTTGGATCCTCTCGACCTGCTTCGGCTCTTGCTGCCGGGTCAAACAGCAACAGCATAGCAGCCAAAAACAGGAGGAAGTGGAAAACACGGTTCACCATGGTCAAGAAATACGATACGCTTTTATTCCTTCCCTTTCCACCCCTCTCACAAAATAGCACAGCATGCGCGTTAGGAAAAGCCGTCTCGTTGGATTGATTAACGTTCTACGGAAGTTCGTCGGCTTGAGAATTGCTACAAGGTCTTTATTAGGCCAGGGGAATTCCGAGTAGCGATATGCGTTCAGGGGAGATAATCTGTGATTAAATGAAACAAAATTGGAAGACAGAAGGAATGACGATGGTTATCGAGTGTTCTATATGAAGGTCTCAAAGCATCTCGCCGCACCAGCATACTGCATCATCTGTTGTGCGATGCTGGTAGTCTGTGCAGGTTGTATACCGAAGGCGACTCACAACTCTCTGTCTCAGCACACAGGAGAACCAGGAAGCACCATCCCGCGATCGAATCCTCCTCATTACCCCAATACTGCAGGTAACATTGTGGCACCACCAGGCAATCCAGCGGGGAATGCAGCTGGGTCTCCCCCCATCATTAACGGCACTGAAAATTCGTCCGGCGGATGGCCGGCAGGGCGGTAACTTCCTTAGACGAGGCGCGCTCCTTGCGCCCACTTTTCAGTGGGTGCTAAGATCCAAACGTCCAAAAGGGTTGAGTCCTGTTCGGGAAACATCATGCCAAACATTACGTTGCTTGTGTCGCCCAGTTGTGGGGCCTGTCCATCGGCCAAAAGTCTGTGGAAACAGTTACGCGTGAAGTACAGCTTCTCCTATCGTGAAGTAGATATCACCACGAAAGACGGCCAGGAGCTGGCCGACCGTCATTCTGTTCGTGCCGTGCCGGCAACGATCATCGATGGGCGCTTGACCTTCGTCGGTGTCCCGAGTCGGGAAAGCGCGGAAAAGGCCATTCAATTGAAGATCAAACAACGAGAAGGGTAGGGGAGCCATGGACGAATACGACAACGAGCTTCCGGATCTTCCACTCATTGCCAAGGGGCCTCCACCGGATTGTCCGATCTGCGCCGACCCCATGTCGTTTATCGATGGCGACTGGGCCTGCGTTGACTGCAACGGTGAGCTCTTGGGGCCGGAGACCGGGTAGCGTACAATGACTCGCCATGTTGCAGGTCGTCACGGGTCGCTTTCATCCTACTCTTGAATCTGCTCTCGTCCATCGACTCACACGCGTCAAGGCGACTGATCCGCTTGCACCGATCGGGATCTTCGTTCCGTCCAAGCCACTCGCCGATCGCCTTCG
>JANPKE010000037.1:0-8235 GCA_031425875.1 Nitrospirota bacterium | reverse complement strand
GCGTTGGAGACAAAAACTATGTCGCCCTCCAGTACTGTGTTCTGTAATGGGGGATACCAGTTTGGCAAGCGGCTGTATCACGACTGGAAAGCCAGTGGGCATGGGTACGTCGATCTGCACGCTGCATTAGTCCATTCCTGTGACGTGTACTTTTATACGATCGGTCAACGCATGGGGATCGATGTGATGGCTGAATTTGGGAAGGATTTCGGGCTTGGGAAGGCGACAGGAGTGGAATTACCATCGGAGCGAGCCGGTATCATGCCATCAACCGCCTGGAAGCAAAAGGCCAAGAACGAGCAGTGGTTGCCTGGCGAAACCATTTCAGCCGCCATTGGACAGGGCTACGTGACGGTGACACCATTACAGATGGCGAGTCTCGTCGGTACGGTTGCGAACAATGGCGTCAGCTACCGTCCTCGTCTGGTGCAGGCGGTCATGGATCGAACGTCGGGGAACCTTCAAGAGTTACCGGCTGTTCCGCGCGGGAAGATCAATGCGAAACCGGAAACCTTCCGCGTCATCAAGGACGCACTCGCCGACGTCGTCACAAAGGGAACGGCGACGAGAGCGAAATCCACCATGGTCACAATCGGGGGGAAAACGGGGACGGCGCAAGTGGCGGCGCTCCGGACTGGACCGGAAGAGAACATTCCTAAAAAATTCCGAGACCATGCGTGGTTCGTCGCCTTTGCGCCGGTGGAATCGCCGAAGATCGCCGTCGCCGTGCTTGCGGAGCATATGGGGCACGGTGGGGCCGCCGCGGCTCCTCTTGCGAAAGAAGTGATTGAAACGTATATGAAGCTCGCTCCACAGGTGCCGGCCGTCACATCGGATCTATCCGGCGTGAATAGGTCGGAGCGATCCGCGAAAGACTCATGATCGATCGATTGACCGAACATCGAGGACTCGATAGTTTCGACATCCGTTATGTTGCCTTGATCCTGGCCATCCTGGGGATCGGCGTGTTGTCCATTTATAGCGTCACGCATGGGCAGAAGGGTGGGATGGCGCCGTATTATCTCAAGCAGTTGATATGGATCGGCCTCGGTGCGGCGGCCTTCCTCGTCATGTGGGCATCGGACTACCATTATCTTGCGCGGTTTGCCTATCCCGCCTACGGCTTCATCTTGCTGATGCTGGTGTTCGTGTTATTCGAAGGGCGAACCAGCAAGGGCGCGCAGCGGTGGATCGCGCTGGGCCCGTTTACTTTTCAACCGTCTGAATTCGCCAAGCTCGTCCTCGTCTTGGTGTTGGCTCACTACTACTCGAAGGCGCCTCGCGTAGGATGGCTGCAGCGTGTCATTGTTCCAGGGCTTTTAGTGTTGCCCGGTCTCCTCCTCATCTTAAAACAACCCGACTTGGGGAGTGGGCTCAGCTTTGTCGCGGTGTATGCCGCGATGTTGCTCATGGTGGGAGTTCGTTCGCAAGCCTTAGGGTTTATCCTACTCTTCTCGATCATGCTGTTCCCGTTTGCGTGGGAGGGCGTGTGGGGGTCCTTGCATGATTACCAGCGACAGCGCATTATGGCGTTTGTCGACCCCGGTTACGACCCTGGAGGGAAGGGGTACCATGCTTTGCAATCGAAGATTGCGATCGGCTCTGGGGAATTACTGGGGAAGGGGCTCTACGGCGGCACCCAAAGTCAGCTGAAGTTTTTGCCGGAGGGCCATACCGATTTTGTATTCGCCGTCTTTGCAGAAGAATGGGGCTTTCTTGGCGTGCTGGTACTGTTGACGTTGTTTGTGGGGCTGATTTGGCTTTCGCTGGAAATCGCGTCCAAGGCGAAGGATCAACTTGGAGCACTGCTCGCCGTGGGGATCGTGGCGATGTTGTGTTTCTGTGTCGTGGTGAATATCGGCATGACGGCGGGGATGTTTCCGATCGTCGGCATTCCCCTGCCTTTGGTGAGCTACGGTGGAAGCGCCACGATTATGACCATGGCGGCATTGGGCTTGTTATTGAACGTCAAGCGGAAGAGGTTAAGCCTGTTTTATTAAACGGTGACCGATTAGGCGGAACGCTCGAGTTCTGTCATTCGGAGAAGATACTATCAAAAGCCGGGAGCACCGGTGTGTGGAGCGAGTGACGGACCTGGGCTTGGGCCTGCGTCCCAGCGCTCTCAGCCGGGTCCTGTGGCTTGCAGACCAAAGGAGTCAATATGGGAAGTGAAATTGCGATCACCGTTGCGCGGGAAGAAACCCGTGTGGCCGTGCTGGATGGCGGAGTCGTCACCGATTTGTTCGGAGACCGCGCGAAGCATAAGGATTTTGTCGGAAATATCTATAAGGGAAAGGTAGCCAAGGTCTTGCCGGGGATGCAAGCGGCGTTTGTGGATATCGGCCTGGACAAGGCGGCGTTTATGCATGTCTCGGATCTACTGGTGGATGCCGAGCCTGGTGACATGCTGGTTGAGGCCGAAGCCGAAGAAGACGATAAAGACTCGGATATGCCCAGGCCGAAGCGTCAGAGCGCGAAGCCGATCGAGCAACTGCTCAGTGAAGGCCAGGAGTTGATGGTCCAGATTTCAAAGGGCCCGATCGGCACCAAGGGGTCGCGCGTGACGGCCTACGTCTCGCTTCCGGGACGCTATCTGGTCTTTATGCCGAACGTCGACCATATCGGCGTGTCTCGGCGAATTCCGCGGGATGAAGAACGGGCGAGACTGAAAGAGATCATGCGCCGGGTGAGGCGCCCTGGTTTTGGTTATATCGTGCGGACGGTCAGTGAAGGCGTCAAGGAAGATGAATTGAAATCCGATGTCGACTTTCTACACGTTCTCTGGCAAGACATTTTGACGAAGCGAGAACGCTTGCCAGCTCCCGCATTGTTGCATTCGGATTTAAGCTTGAGCTTCCGTGTCGTGAGGGACTTGTTCGGCAAAAAGGTGGATCGATTATGGATCGATTCACGAGAGGAATACGAAGCCATTCGAGGCTTTGTGCAGCGATTTTCTCCTGAACAGACTTCGCGGATTCATTTCTACGATAAGGATGCGCCCTTGTTCGAGCATCTCGGGGTGGAGCAAGAAATTGTCCGCGCAATGAGCCGGAAAGTCTGGCTCAAATCGGGAGGGCATCTCGTGATCGATCATACCGAAGCGATGACGGTGATCGACGTCAATACGGGACGCTTCGTGGGGAAACGAGATCAAGAAGAGACGATCCTTCGCAATAATCTCGAGGCGGCCAAAGAGGTCGCCTATCAATTAAAGTTGCGGGGCATCGGCGGCATTATCATTGTGGACTTTATCGATATGGAGCGTGAGAAGAATCGGGATAAGGTCTATCATGCGTTGGTGGATGCCATGGCATCGGATAAGGCCAGAACGAGGATCTCCAGGATTTCCGACCTCGGGCTGATCGAAATCTCCCGCGAGCGGGTACGAGAGGACCTGTTACGGTCGCTGTCAGAGCCGTGCCGCTATTGCGAGGGCCGTGGATACACGAAGTCTCCTACGACCGTGGCGTACGAAATTTTCCGCGAGATCCGACGGATTGAATCATCGGCTGATCAGCAACGGATTTTCGTGGGAGCCCATCCCACAGTGGCGGAACTGTTACAAGACGAAGAACGGCACGGAGTGGAAGTATTGGAGCGGGACTGTTCCGCGAAAATTATCGTGACACCGGACAGTCAGTTGCATCTTGAGCAGTACGATCTGGTCGTGTTCTAGTCAAGCGTCATCGCCGCCGCCGCTTGTGTCGGGGAGATGTTCTGCCTGCCGGACCCTCCAAACTATTGAAACGAGCTTCCTCCTGATGCTCAAGACCGATTATGGATGATGGATCATTGACCGCCTGGCTCACGCTTCAAGCGGTTGACGGTGTCGGCGATCGCACCCTTCTCAAGCTGATCCATGCGTTTGGAGCGCCCGATGCGGTGCTCGGCGCAACGATGGATGACTTGATTGGTATCGGTTGCAGTCCGGAACTGGCTGAATCCGTGCGGCGAGGTCCGGAATCGAGTGTTCGTCGGCAGATCGATAGTCAAGTGAAGACAGTTGAACGCCTCAAGATCCAAACCGTCTCCCTGTTCGATCGATCCTATCCGGCCCGTCTGAAAGCCATTCCCGATCCGCCACCATTGTTATATGTGAGCGGAAGCGTCTTGCTGAAGGACGAGGTCGCGGTGGCGATCGTGGGTGGACGGCGGGCGACGCCATCCGGCAGACTCATCACCGAGGAGATTGCGAAGGACTTGGCCGGATGTGGGGTGACGATCGTGAGCGGCCTCGCTCGTGGAATCGATGCCGCGGCGCACCGCGGCGCGCTGACGGGGAAGGGCCGCACGATTGCAGTACTGGGGTGCGGCATTGATCGGACCTATCCATCAGAGCATCACACGCTGAGGCGGAACATCGAATCGCATGGCGCCGTCATCTCAGAATTGCCGATCGGTGCTGCGCCGCAAAGTCATCACTTCCCTCGAAGGAATCGGATCATCAGTGGGCTGTCATTGGGCGTGCTCGTCGGCGAAGCCGCAACCGACAGTGGTTCCTTGATCACCGCAAAACTAGCGTTGGAGCAAGGTCGAGACGTGTTTGCGGTACCCGGTTCCATCAAGGAAGAAGCCTGTCGGGGATCGAATCGCTTGATCAAAGAGGGGGCGAAACTGATTGAAGGGGCCCAAGACATTCTTGATGAGATTCTTCCGCAAATCGATGCTCGGCAGCGGGCAATGCTGCATCTTGACGAAGCCGTAATGGACGCGCGCGCACCATTAGCAAAAGAAGATGCGTTGGTGTATGACGCCCTGTCTTATGAGGCGCGATCTGTCGATGCGGTCATCGAGAGCACGGGACTTAGCGCCGCGCAAGTATCGGCGACATTGCTGTCGTTAGAATTGAACGGGCGGATCCGCCAACTCCCAGGTCAACAATACATTCGCTTCTAGCAGGAAGCTGGATAATTCCGTCCGCATTGGACTGAGTGTGTGAGCATCCGTGGGTGAGCTGATTGTTGCCGACTGCCATTCTAGTTGCACGAAACTGCGATATTTGGTACGGATGATAGAATTCTTGAGAGGCAGACGGAGTTGTCATGGCAAAAAATTTGATTATTGTTGAGTCGCCGACGAAGGCGAAGACGATTACGAAATATCTGGGACGCGGCTATACCGTCATGGCCTCGGTGGGGCATATCAAAGATCTTCCAACCAGCAAGTTGGGCGTCGATCTCGAGCACGATTTCGAACCGCAGTACGTCACCATCAAAGGCAAGTCGAAGGTGTTGGCCGAGATCAAGAAGAAGGCCGAGGAAGCCGACAAGATCTTTCTGGCGCCGGACCCTGATCGGGAAGGGGAGGCGATTGCCTGGCATCTTGAGCAAGAGCTCCTCGGAAAATCGAAGAAGAAAAAGAAAGACGGAAAGATTTTCCGGGTCCTCTTCAACGAAATCACGGAATCAGCCATCAAGCGTGCGCTCCAGTCGCCGGGCGAGATTGATATGAAGCGGGTGAATGCCCAGCAGGCACGCCGCGTGCTGGATCGCATCGTGGGGTATCAAGGCAGCCAGTTACTGTGGAGTAAGGTTCGGCGCGGGCTCAGCATGGGGCGAGTGCAGTCGGTGGCCATGCGGCTGATTTGCGAGCGAGAGGCAGAGCGGGAAGCCTTCCGAACTGAAGAGTATTGGTCGATCATTGCGCTGCTGGCCGGAACCAACCCACCGCCATTCGAGGCGAAACTCCACAGCATCAACGGCGAAGAGGCGTCGATTGAAAACGCTGAGCAAGCCGGCCGCATCGTCGGTGAGATTCAAGGCAAGGCTTTCGTCGTCCAATCAATCGAGCGCCGAGAAAAGAAACGGAATCCCGTCGCGCCGTTCATTACCAGCCGTTTGCAGCAGGAAGCCTCCAGAAAGTTGCACTTTTCGCCGAAGAAAACGATGACGCTGGCGCAGCAACTCTACGAGGGTATCGAAATCGGAGCTGAAGGCGCGACCGGTCTCATTACCTATATGAGAACTGACTCGCCTCGTATTTCCAGCGAAGCGATGGCCGATGCCCGCGAGGTGATTCAGTCCCGATTCGGTACGAACTATCTCCCAAGCACGCCGAATGTCTACAAAACATCGAAAGCTGCCCAGGAAGCGCACGAAGCAATCAGGCCGACGTCGGCGGGACGCGATCCCGAGTCCATCCGCCAGTACCTGGATCACGATCAGTACAATCTCTATAAGTTGATCTGGAATCGGTTCATCGCCTCGCAGATGGTGCCGGCCATCTTGGATGTCACGCGTATTGATTCAACACCAATCAGCACCAAGGAGCGGTACGTGTTCCGTTCTACCGGAACGGTCGTGAAGTTTCCCGGCCATACGATCGTCTACATGGAGGGTGTTGACAAAGAAGCGCCGTCGCAGAAGCCGAAGGCCGACCAAGAGGCGGACGACGACGAGCGACAGCTCCCGGCCTTGTCTGAAGGCGAACGGTTGCGACTCGTCGAGCAAGATGGGCAGACGGTCCCAGGAATGTTGTCGAAACAGCATTTCACGCAACCACCGCCACGCTATAACGAAGCGCTGTTGATCAAGGAGTTGGAGGAAAAAGGTATCGGACGTCCGTCGACCTACGCCGCCATTATTTCTACGATCCAGGATCGCAAGTACGTGGAAAAGACCGAAGGGCGGCTCGTGCCGACGGAGACGGGGAAAACCGTCAACGATTTCTTGATGAAAGGCTTTCCCGACCTCATCAATGTCGACTTTACCTCGCAGCTTGAAGAACAGTTGGATGAAGTAGAAGAGGGGAGTAAGCCCTGGGTGACAGCGGTACGCGATTTCTATACACCGTTCACCAGAGAACTGGAGCGAGCGAAGACGATTCCTGGGCCGAAAGACATCGTCGAGCCGCCGACGAACATTCCGTGCGAGAAGTGCGGTCGGATGTTGGAAATCAAGTGGGGGCGGAACGGGAAGTTTCTCGCCTGTCCTGCCTATAAAGACGATCCCCCCTGTAAAAATACACAGAACTTCGAAAAGCTTCCGGATGGCACGATCAAAATCGTTCCCAAGGAGGAGATCACCACTGATCAGGTCTGTGACAAATGCGGCAGTCCGATGGTGGTGAAGACCGGACGCTTCGGGAAGTTCATCGCCTGTTCGGCCTATCCCCAGTGTAAGACGACCAAGCCGCTGGCGCTTGGTGTCAAATGCCCGCAGCCCGATTGCGGTGGCGACCTCGTGCAGAAACGGACGAAGAAGGGTCGCTCATTCTTTGCCTGCAGTCATTATCCAAAGTGTGAGTATGCCCTCTGGGACCGGCCGGTGCCCAAAGTCTGTCCCACGTGTCAGGCTCCGTTCCTCATCGAGAAAATCAGTAAGCAAGACGGCCGCAGCGTCCAATGTCGCAACCAAGAGTGCGGCTACCGTGAAGCAGGGTAACCAGTCTCTGTTCCTTCTGATTACTTCGTTCTAACTCAACAATCACCACTATTCCTCTTTGAGGCGGCTGTGGTGCCACACCTTGGGGCACGAGTGTAGGGGGCACGGTGGATCCTTTGGCGTCTCGATAAGACCAGTCGAGTGAAAGTCCGGCAATGCTTGCCTGATTCCAGCCCGTGTTATAACGTACAAAGCTTCTGATTCCTTTATTGGGTCGTTCTTGCGAAACTTGATTGTGATGCAGGAGTGGAGACTTTTGCGAACGGGAGGTTGGAGATCGATGTTTATTCACCTGTTTGGTGCAATGGCGGTGTGGTTGTGCACGGGTCTGGCGTGGTTGCCTCTGGCTTCGGCTCAAGAGGCATCTCCTGCTATCAGTGAACGACAGACAGTAGGAGTTGTGGTCGGCGGTATGTTACCGGTGCGAGTCATGGATGGGCAGTCGTCCAAACTTAACGGAGTGTCGGTCCATCCGTATTGGCAGATCGTAGTCATGAGTCCTACCAGTAATGAATGGTGGAGTGGTTCTGTCGCCCTCGGGGTTGAGGCAGCGTTCTTGGGGATTGCGGAACCCACCAGTGTCTATGGCGTAGGAGTTACACCCAAGGTGGTCTATATCTTCACCTCGTTCGGTCCCCTGAAGCCCTACATCGAAGGTGGTGGTGGGCCGCTTTGGACCAACTTCGACGGCCGCATTCCCGAGCAAGGATCGGATTTCAATTTTCTGGTCTGGGGCGGCGCGGGCGCAACCTATGATCTGACGTCACGATGGGCCCTAAATGCCGGAGTCCGCTTCAGCCACATCTCCAATGCTGACACCGATAGTCCCAACCGCGGAGTGAATTACCTGCTG
>JANPKE010000036.1:0-2862 GCA_031425875.1 Nitrospirota bacterium | reverse complement strand
CCACGCGTTCAGGGTCATAGACGTTTCGGAGATCGAGCAAAACAGGAACTCGCATGATCGACTTCAGCTTTTCAAAGTCCAGGGTTCGAAATACATTCCACTCGGTCATAATCATCAAAGCGTCCGCTCCTTCAGCCGCGTGGTAGGTATCTTGGCAGGGCTGGAGTTCAGGCATGATCTGGCACGCTTCCGTGAGGGCCTCCGGATCATACGCGCGGATGCTCGCACCCTCGGCCAGGATGGCTCGCCCAATCGCCAAGGCCGGGGCCTCCCGGACGTCGTTGGTATTGGGCTTGAATGAAAGGCCCAGCATCGCCAACGTCTTCCCTTTCAGTCCCCCGACCGCCTCTCGGATCTTATCGATCATCCGTTCTCGCTGAATATCATTCACCCGTGAAGCCGCGGAAGCAATCTGCATAGGATGGCCGTTTCGCTCGCCGGTCTGAATGAGTGCGGCGAGATCTTTGGGGAAGCATGAGCCTCCGAAGCCCGGGCCTGCATGAAGAAACTTCCCACCAATGCGATGGTCAAGCCCCATGCCCTTCGCCACCATTTGCACATTGGCTCCGACTTTTTCGCATAGGTTCGCAATCTCGTTGATGAACGAAATCTTCGTCGCCAGGAAAGCATTGGAGGCATATTTGATGAGCTCAGCGGTCGGCACGTCGGTCACAACGATGGGGGTTTCGATCAAATAGAGTGGGCGATAAAGATCCTTCATGATCGCCACTGCTTGATCGCTATCCGCACCGATCACCACGCGATTCGGTCGCATGAAATCTTCAATGGCCGACCCTTCGCGGAGAAACTCTGGATTTGAGACCATGTCGAATCCCAAGGCATTTGTCTGAGACTTCGCAATCACCTCACGAAGTTTTGCGCCGGTGCCGACGGGTACTGTGGACTTGGTCACGATGACCTTGTAGCCCGTCATGTGCCGCGCAATCCCTTTGCCGACTTCTTCGACATACGAGAGATCGGCAGAACCATCACCCCTGGGTGGAGTCCCAACGGCGATAAAGATCACCAGTGCCTTGTCGACGGCCTTTGCAATGTCCGTGGTGAAATTGAGTCGGCCTTCTTTGATCCCCTTGGCCACCAATTCCTTGAGACCTGGTTCATAAAACGGGACTTCGCCTTTTTCAAGCTTCTCGATTCTTCGGCTGTCACTATCCATGCAGGTGACGTGAACACCGAACTCGGCGAAACATGCGCCCGTCACGAGTCCGACGTAACCGCTTCCGATCACACTGATGTGCATGGGATTCTCCTGGTTGCTTCACGTAAGTCGTGCGGAAGTATAACAACCTGAGCCGTATGGAGCAACGAATTCCAGAATCGATCATCCCCATAAAGATCCTTCACGCTTCGTTGACTCTCGGAAAATGCGTTGAGTACAATCCGACGCCGTTTCTCAGTCTATCAGGAGAAAGGCTCAACACCTTTGCCCAAATCGATGACTGTACATCCTGCACATATTCCCCGCTGGTTTCTACTCGTGACCGCCCTCGTGACCGGAGCGGTGGTGATGGCGTTGGAAATCCTTGGCAGTCGCCTCTTGGCTCCAGTCTTCGGCAGCTCGTTGTTTGTCTGGGGGGCACTGATAGGGGTGATCCTGGCCGCCATGAGCAGCGGGTACGCGTTCGGCGGGTGGGTCTCGGATCGCTATACCGGCGGAAGGGTGCTGGCCGCCCTGTTGCTGTTTTCAGGAAGCTGGACGTTTCTCATCGCGTGGGCGAATCAACCCATTCTGTTTGAGATCGAGAAGATGGTGCAAGACCCTCGCTGGGGCCCTTGCCTCGCCGCGACTGCTCTTCTCGCCCCCCCTGCGTTCGGGCTCAGCGGCGTCTTGCCGGCCATGTTGCGTTTGGCGGTCGCCGACATGGATCACCTCGGTCGGCAGACAGGCCGCATGATTGCCCTGTCGACCGTCGGCAGTCTGGTCGGAACCTGGGGCACTGCCTTCTTTCTCTTGTCGTGGCTCGGAAGCCAATCGCTAATGGCCTGGCTGGGCGGTATTCAAGTCGGACTTGGGGTTCTGTGGTTCATGAAAGGGACATCCCTCCGCCCATTGGTCTCGCTTATTACCCTTGGTGGCTTCGCCTTGTTAGGAACCATGGCTCTCAACCCAATCCAACGATTGAAAACCCCTATCTATCAAGAGGAAAGTCCGTACCAGCAGGTCCGCATTCGCGAAGACGATCTCTTCCGGTATCTCGTGTTGGATCGTACCTTCCACGCCACGATGTGGAAAGTCGATCCCACGACCCTCTTTCTCCCTTACAGCCAAATGATGGTGTCTTCGCTGGCATTGGTGTCCGAACCGAAGCGCGGTCTCATTCTTGGCCATGGCGGCGGGTCCTTGGCGAAGTGGTTAACGCGACACTGGCCGGCTTTGGATGTGGATATCGTGGAGTTCGACCCGGTCGTTGTCCGAATGGCTGAAGAGTATTTTGAGTATCGCCCGCCGGCGAACCATCACGTCTTCGTGAAGGATGGACGAGCCTTTCTCAACGCGACAGATCACACGTACGATGTCATGTGGATCGATGCCTTCGCGCGAGACATGATCCCTTTTCATCTCACCACGGCGGAGTTTTATTCCTTGGTGCGCACGCGCCTCAACCCGGAGGGAATCGTCGCGGTCAACCTGGCATCATCCGGCAAAGAAGGCGATCTCGCTCGAGCCGCTGCGGTCGTACAAACCATGCGGCAGGCCTTTCCAGTCCTCACCACATTCGCCGTCGAGGGGCCGTGGAAAACGGGAATGACCCCGGCGAAGAATCTGATCTTCTTTGGAGGCCATGCGATTGAGCATGAATCAGAGAACGGTCTCGTAACGAAGATCACGGACATGGCGAT
>JANPKE010000035.1:0-1897 GCA_031425875.1 Nitrospirota bacterium | reverse complement strand
CCGAGCAGGAAGATGTTGGAACTATTGACTTCCTTCAAGGTCACGGCAACAACCGGGTTTTGAACATATTCCTTGAGTTTGTTCGTCATTTCTTCGGCCAATTTGGTGGGCGTTTTCCCGACGGCCATCACGTCGCGAATGATCGGCATTGAAAATCGCCCATCGGGACGTACTTGCACTTGTCGTGACAGATCAGGATTCCTCCAGACGGTAATGTCTAATACATCTTCGGCGCCGATCACATATTCGCTGCTGACCGCATTCGACAGCTTATCCATCATCGCCTGACTGATTACTTTCTCAGTCTGCGTTGTTGTGGAAGGTACTATGGGGACATCGGTCGGCAATTTACCGGCGTCTGGCTTAACCAGCCCAGAATCACAGAATCCGGAGTTCGAGCTTGCCGACAGAACCAGCACGATGACGAGAAACCACAGGGGATATTTCATAAATTTACTTCCTTCTATTGGAGCATCAGCTCTTTTCACACGAGAAGGGTTGCTGAACAACCCTACGTTCAACCCAATACCGATCGCTCGAGAACACGTGGACTACGCATTCGACAAATTACGACATTGCTTCACTGAAGACAACATGCCCGCTGTTCCTACATCTGGATGCCGTCCTCCCCCTTCTCCCAAGTCATGACTGAGGTAGTGGCCAAGAATGGGATACAAACCTGCGAACCATGGAAAGGGCCGATGGAGTGCCAACATCAATATACCGCCCAGTAGGGAAGGTGACCCCCTCAACCTTCAGTTTGGCCTTTAACGCCTCTTTCAATACGACTCCCACCGGAATATCGCCCTGAGCATCGATTCTTCGATTTCCGACCACCCCCGTCCCTCCCCCATGTTTCAACTGGCGCAAAAACTGATGCAAAAAATCTGTGAACACCGGTGTCCACACGGCGCACAACCAAGCATATTGTAGCCGTGTCGCTCTTGGCTTCAAGTGTATCGCTCGAACACGACTGGCCGCATCGACATCAATCATGTCCATAACCTTGGTATCATGAGCCGGAAACAGCGCCAACACAACGTCGCTCCCAGAGTAATCTAATCGATTCAGTAGTTTAACAAAAACATCGCTCGGACGCAGAATAATATCTGGAAAACCAAACGCGACGATGCTGTCCTTGACGAATGGATATGCCCGATCAATCGTATCAGGCGGACCACTCGACCCTTCAGTCACAACATAGGCAAGATTCATCCCTACCTTTGCCCCGCCTTCCCAGTAAGCTGGAATATCCCACTTGCCTTGTCGAATGACGATATAGCCATTCCGAATCTCCGCTTTTTGCAGACATTCAAGCAGATAGTGACTAACCACCCTGAGGCGAGCTCCCCGCAGACCTGCCATGGCCTTCAGGCCGACAGGAAGGAGTTCCTTACTGCAGGGAAGCGGAGCCAGACGAAGAGACCTACCAGCGGCTGGAAGCACCGCCACCACTTCTTTTCGCCGATTGATCTCACCCCTCATCTGATCATCTGCAATCAAGCTTCACATCCAACACGCTCAGTGCTCCACTCTATTATGTAGACATGTGAGGCAAATCAACATCGGCAGTTTCGTCATTCAGTAAGGTGGCACAAGATCGCCAGCCTTTCAATAGTCCCCATGGTAGTTTCAGTGCACTCTGTCATCTGCCCGAGCAGTGCCTTTCCTGTCAGTACAGCATCAAGTCTCACCATACTAAAGTCTATGCTGAACCGATTTGTCCTAGAAGGATCAGGCATACTCTAAGGCATCCGGGCTGCCGAAAATAAAATAAACCCCTCGCCAGTCGGATCAGGCGAATCTGGGGATCGAGCACACGCGACTCAGCCGGCTTCAGTAGCAGCCCAGGATCTTCTATCAGGAACCGAACGACCTGTGTGTCACCACTTTACTG
>JANPKE010000034.1:0-5000 GCA_031425875.1 Nitrospirota bacterium | reverse complement strand
GCTGGTCGATGACTCGCATGAGCAGGAGCTGGTCACGAACGGTCTGTACGTCACTCGGATTGGTGATGTTGAGGGGACTGCCTTGTCGCTTCATCTGTTCAAGGGCTTGCTTTACTTCCTGGTCTGAAACCTCAACCTTTTTGGCTTTGGCTTCCTGCAGTTGTAAGCGTCGCTCGATGAGCTTCGTCAAGGCCATGTACTCCGCTGTTTTCAACCGCTGGGCCAGATCGCTTCCACGGTGCTCGCGGGAAAGTCGTTCTTGCTCCGTTTCAAATTCACGCGTCATATCCGACAACATGATCAATTCAGAATTAACGATGGCGACGATGCGATCTTGTAGTCGAGCCTCGCAAAAGGCCGGGGGCCATATTGAAATCATCAACAGGGAGAGTGGGAACACAAGTGAAGCCAACCAATCTGAATCGACCGGTATCTGTCTCATGATGCGTTCATCTCGGGGTAGAGAGCTCTGATGCATGATTCTACACGAAGCAGTGGGTTCGTGGAAATCGAGTAGACGTTAACGTTTTCCGGTGTCCTCGGTGATATAGCGGGAGGCTTCGGCGAAGCGAACTGCGGCATTGGCCCGAATGTCGGCGATGACTTCCTCGAATCGTTTGCGGCGCTTATCGGACAATAATTCTTGTCGGAGTCGTTCCTGTGTCGCCAGATCGGCTTGGATGATGGTTTCGTCAAGCGGGGTCAACATGACTAGGTAATAGCCCTGGTCGGTCTTAATCGGCGCACTGACGATCCCGAGTTTGAGGGTGTGGAGGACAGCATCAACTTCGGGGAGGACCAGACCTTTTCGATAGGGCCCGAGCTCGCCGCCCTTGGATTTCGTCTTTTCGTCGATCGAGTAGCGCTGCGCAAACTTGGCAAAATTCCCGCCTCGATTCACCTGTGCTTCCAGATCTTTGGCGGCATACACATTGGGGAGAAGCATCGCCGAGACATTGGCCTTCAAGGGATCCAGAAGTTGGCTGGCGTGTTTTTCGTAGTAGGCGTCGAGTTCGGCCTGGGTGAGCTCGACCTTGGATTGGAGCTTGTCTTTCAATAGCTCGTCCAGAATCAACTGCTCTTTATACCGTTGTGTCTTGTCTCGAATCGTATCGTCCTGATCAAGACCCCGGCGGCGGGCTTCCTGCATCAACAGCTCTCGGGTGATGAGTTCGTTCAGGAATCGTTGCTTGCCCCCCTCCTTCTCGTAGCGGGAGCGTGTGGCCTTAGAGAGCTCACCCCACCGTAGATCGAATTCGGTTTGAGTGATGGCTCGCCCATTCACCAGGGCAACGACCGGTTCTTCCTGTCGCTCGGCACACCCCGACATCACCGGCCCTAAACCGGCTAAGAGGCTGACAAGCAGCCCAGGGAGACAATACGTCCTACAGAAGATTAGCAACCGGAAGGGCATCATAAGTCGAGGTACATGTGGATCTCAATTACGAGACAGTCGTATCCCTTTGGATGGTCTTGGTATCACAGAGATCGAGGCTTTGCAAGATTGCGTTGAGTTCCGAAAAAAGCGAGGGCCAGTCGCTCTGACGCATCTGGATCTCGAAAGCGAGGGGGCTCAGGAACCGCAGCCGCTTCTTCAGCTGGTCCGTCAATCGGTGGACGGAGTGCTCAGGGATGACGGCCTTTGGGTGAAACACAACTTTGGTCGCCTGGTCGTGTACCTCAATTGAGGCCAAACGAAGACGTTTGGCGTGGGTCCGGAGTTGCATCACTTCAAGCAGTCGTTCGACTGGTTCCGGAGGGGGACCATAACGGTCCTGAATCTCCCCATGCAGCAGGGCCAGCTCGCCGATTTGGCCACAAGCCGTCAGCCGTTTATAGAGGGACAGGCGGTGGTGCGGATCACTGACATAGTGCTCCGGAATAAACGCAGAAACCGGGAACTGTAGCGTCGGGTCAGGGTCCTCCTCGACCACATGCCCCTTCAATCGCTGAACAGCCTGCTCCACCATTTGCATGTAGAGATCCAACCCGATCGCGGCGATATGCCCCGACTGCTGTTTGCCCAGAAGATTGCCGGCCCCTCGAATTTCAAGGTCCGCCGCAGCGATACGGAACCCGGATCCCAGCTCCGTGAACTGTTGAATCGCGATCAATCGCTTCTGGGCATCGCCGGTCAGCGTCCCTTCATCGGGAATCAGGAAGTAGGCGTAAGCTTGCTCTCCGCCACGCCCGACTCGTCCGCGCAATTGGTACAACTGTGCAAGGCCGAACAGATCAGCCCGATTGACGATGATGGTGTTGGCGTTGGGGACATCGAGTCCGGACTGGATGATGGCCGACGCGATCAGGACATCCGCCTCGCGCTTCACAAATTTCAGCATCACGGCTTCCAACGGTCGCGCATCCATTTGGCCGTGGGCCATGACCATCCGGGCTTCGGGAACCAGTTGGTGCAGCCATCCCCCGATTCGCTCCATGGTTTCGACCCGATTGTGGACAAAATAGATCTGCCCTCCACGCCCGAGTTCCCGCAAGATGGCGTCTCGCACGGCCTTATCGCTGAACCGGACCACTTCGGTCTTAATTGCCAATCGTCCGGCCGGTGGGGTATCGATGATCGAGAGATCTCGCACGCTCGACATCGCCATTTGGAGGGTGCGCGGAATAGGGGTGGCGGTTAACGTCAGCACGTCGATCTGAGTGCGAAGTTGCTTCAGCCGCTCCTTATGTTTGACGCCGAACCATTGCTCTTCGTCGATGATCACGAGACCGAGTTGTCGGAATACCACGTCTTTCTGCAGCAGACGGTGAGTGCCGATCACGACATCGACGGTTCCCGCGCCGACATCCTTCAGGATAGCCTTAGTCTCCTTGGACGACTGAAACCGTGAGAGCAGCGCGACGCGCATCGGAAAGGGCGCGAATCGTTCGGTAAAGTTCTCATGGTGTTGATGAGCTAGGAGCGTCGTCGGGACCAGCACTGCCACTTGGCGGTCATGCTCCACGGCCTTGAAGGCCGCGCGCATGGCCACTTCGGTCTTTCCGTAACCGACGTCCCCGCAGACCAGCCGATCCATGGGCTTGGTCGACTCCATGTCGCGGCCGATGTCCCCGATGGCCCTGAGCTGATCCGCTGTTTCTTCGTACTCAAAGGCGGCTTCGAATTCGTGGTACAGGGTCGTGGTCGTGCCATAGGCATTCCGTTTCACCAGTTCGCGGCTTGCGTAGAGATCGATCAATTCTTGGGCCATTTCCTCGATATTTTTCTTCACCCGCGCCGTGGTCTTGGCCCAACTGGTACCACCCAGGCGATCCAGCCGAGGGATATGGCCTTCGGCCCCGCCGTACCGTTGCACCTGGTTCAATCGATCGAGCGGAACATAGAGCGTATCCCCACCGGAGAACTCGAGAATCAGGAAGTCGCTCTCAAAATCCTGGACCGATAGGCGCTTGAGTCCTCGATATTTGGCGATGCCGTGCTGAACGTGTACGACGAAGTCGCCCACGTTCAGATCCTCCAGCGAAGAGAGGAAGGTTGCGGTTCTGCTTTTCGGCTGTGGTTTGTGGCGGGCACCCTTCGCGAAGAGCTCTTCTTCCGTCAGCAGCGCGAGCCGAAGGTCTCCGGAGAGAAACCCCGCCGACAGATCGCCGTGCAGCACATAAAATGGGAGCTTTCCGGTCCTCTGGCTCGACCAGGCCGTTGGGTTCCATGGGTCGGCAGGTAAATCGTGCTCTCGGAGTAAGGCGAGCAAGCGATCGACCTGCCCGCGGCTTCGGGCCACCAGGACGACCCGATGTTCGTTCCGGAGCCCTTCTAACAGGCCCAGGGTCTGACTGAAGGCGGTACCCCTGATTCCGAGTCCAATGCTGCCTGGCGCTTGGGCAGAAAACGAAAACGTCTGATTCCAGGTCGAGTCCGGCGCCGCCAAAGGTTCAAGAGCCAATATGGGCCAAGTCGTGATCTTCTGCTGGATGCCCTCCCAGGTGAGAAAGAGTCGTTCAGGCGAGGGATACGGCTGTGTGGCATCCCGATCGACATGGCGGAGATATCCATCGTCGATCTTCTCCCAGGCCGTCTCACAGGCCTTCTTCAGGGCCTCTGGTTGATCGAGCGCGAGGAACGGAGCGGTGGTGAGATAGTCGAACAATGTGTCCATGGAATCGTATAAGTCAGGGCTTCGCCACTCAGCATCCGCTTCGATTGGTACGATTGCTTCCGGGGCCTGTGGAGGTCGAACGAACTCCCTCGCAGGCAACACCCAGCCCTCGTTCAATTTTGTGATGGAGGTCTGGGTTGAGGGATCGAACAGCCGAATGGATTCGACATGATCCCCGAGAAACTCCACACGGACTGGATTCCCGTACGCAGTCGAGAAGACATCAATGATGCCGCCACGGACGCTGAATTCTCCAGGAATTTCCACGACGGACACTCGTCGGTATCCCAGGCGAAGGAGGTTGGTGACCAGCGACTCCCGTTCGAAGGCGGCCGCCGTTTGGAAGTGAAAGATCGCTTGCTCGAATGTCGAGCGCGGTATCACACGATGCATTGCAGCCGCGACGGAGGTGACGAGGATGGTGGGCGGGTTGATGAGCAGGCGATGAAGGGTCGTCATACGATGTGCAATCAACCCGACATGCGGTGCCGTCGCTTCATAGGGAAGCGTTTCCCATTCCGGGAACCAGGCGAGGTTCTCGACCGGACGGCCCATGAGTCCATAGAAGAAGCACAAGTCATTGAACATTCGTTCGGCGGACTCGTCGCTCGCGGTCACAACGACCCATGGGCTGCCGCGGTCGAGTAGGGTCAGGGCGCAGGCCGATGTCGGCCCGTGCGCTCCGAGAAGGCAGACACGTGCCTTCTCGTGGTCGAGTGCCGAACGAAGCGGGGCAAGCCAGGCTGGGGGGTGGGCGTTGACTTCAGACACGTATCACTTCGCGGTTGACCGTATGCGTTGAAGGAGACCGGTGGTGGAGAGACCGGGCACCAGCGGGATCGTCTTGACTGCACCTCCACGAGCTTCAACCAATTCGCGGCC
>JANPKE010000033.1:0-3101 GCA_031425875.1 Nitrospirota bacterium | reverse complement strand
CGTCTTGGGTGTTGATGACTCGGTCGAGGAGAATTCCTTCAAGTGCCAGTGTGTCCGTTTCAATTTGTTCTGTTCTGTCACCGCCAAACACACATGGAATGGGGCGCGCCGACCTTCAGCCGTTTGTCCCTTGCTCCAGGCCTCGCCAGCGTCGCTGAGGATTTCCAGTAGCGTTTCGTACTCTTCTTCATCCTCGGGAAGCACAACGTCGGCATCGTGAATGAGCAAGATATACCCTTTAGCAGGAAGCCATTCGAAATCGGCCAGACACTCCTCCAATGCGTCCCAGTTGTGCCCGAAGTAATCCGGGAAATCCAGTGCTCGTGCGAACTCACTGAAGAGAGTCGATGGAGTTCGGCATTTCTTTCCCTGGATGGCACGCATGGCAAAGCCTGGCGGTGTTTTCACCAGGGCCGAGGCTGAGGTCCCTCGAGGGACGACGAGAAGAGCCGACCAGGGAGGCGTGGCATTGCAAAGATGAGTGTGTAAGGTAGAGGTTCCCGCCATAGATCTATCCATTGGTTTGGAGGTTCGTCAGTTCAGAGGGACAAACGTTCGGTAGTGATCTCCGGTGTAATAGGCTTTCCCGGTTCGCCGTTCGATGACGATGCGTTCGGCATCGCGACTACGGCCTCGTCTCTTGGGATTCACATCATACTCCCGATAGGAGCCTTGTGGAAGACGTCGTTCTCGATTTTGGAAGTCACGCCCTCCGACGTAGGCTGGCAGCGGTATCCCGCCTCGCTTCTTGAGCTGTGTGAGCAGATCATAGGCCTTCTGGGGAGGTGTGGTGAGAGAGGACGGGTGCTCGATGTGACTCGGCGCGCTGAGGATGGGGTTAGTATTCAGAAGTTCGTCGTTGAGGTCGGCAGCGGCGATTGAGACCGAGGACCCCAGATTGATCGCGCACAGCAGGCTGAGAAGAAGACCGATGAGCCGAACTTGTTTCCATCGAGGGGTGAACACAGGTTCTTCTTCCTTGGCAAGATGTTGAACGGAAGCTCGACCGTAGCATTCTCTTTTCAAGAAGGTCAAACAAGGCAAGAGCCATCATCTCGTTACCTGGATGTCTCTCGCCCCGTTTGCTAGAATGAGGCGACGGAATTATACATCTCACGAAAGAGAGACGTGATATATGCTCTTGGGTCATTGTGCAAAACCTGTCCGCTGTGTGTGAGATCCATCCGGTTAGACGCGTGTATTCTTTACCCAAGCGCCTTATCCACTCCCTGGTTGCCCTGGCTGTCCTCGCTCTGGCCGTCCCTTCGAACGCACAACTGAGCCCGAGCGGTTCGATGCGGCGGTCTCCCGTGGAAGTCGTGAAGCGGTATGTGCTCTTGGACCAGAAGGGAGCTCGTTTAGACGCGCCGTCATTCGACACCGTGATCCCCTATATTGATTGGAAAGAAGAGCCGGCATGGAGTCGTGTCGTCATCATCCAGGAAACAACCGTCCCGGAGGACTATCGAAAATGGGAGATTCTCAACAATTTGGAAGTGATCATTCCAGTCACCTTTCACGTGCGTGGGGCGGTCTACCTAGAAACCGCCACCTTCGTTCCTGAGGACACGACGGAAGAGGTTCGTTTTCACGTGAAAGTGGTGGGGAACTACTGGCGCATCATTGCGCCGGTCATCCCTCCTCACGTCGGACTAAAACGGATGGTGAGCTTCGCACGAGAGGCGGAGGCCCATGAACAGGATAAAACACAGCGGATCGTGCTCGCTGCCCTCATTGACTCATTGCGAAAGGCGAAGTAATGGCTAAGACCCCTGTGGATTTGATGATTTTCGATTTGGACGGTACACTGATCGAGTCGAAGTGGGATATTGCGCAATCCGTCAACTTGACGCTTGCTGAGCTGGGATTACCCCAACGTCCCACTGAAGAAATTTTCGGTTTTGTCGGTGATGGCGTCAAACGGTTGCTGCGTCTGGCAGTCGGTGAGGGAAATCAGGCCAATTTTGAAGAAGCGCTGAAAGTCTTTCGAGGCCATTATCTCGAACATTGTCTGGACCGGACACGCTTCTACTCAGGTATTGAGCCGATGCTGCAACATTTTTCCCACAAAGACAAAGTGATTGCGACCAACAAGTCGATCGAATACACCCGTGTGATCCTGAATGGGTTAGGTCCGCAGCATTTCCTGTACATGGTCGGTGGGGACAACGGGTTTGGGCTCAAACCGGAACCAGGGATGTTATTGCACATCATGGAGAAAATAGGTGCGCCGAAAGAGCGGACGATCCTAGTCGGGGACAGCACGAATGATATCAACGGAGGACATAACGCCGGCATTCGTGTTTGTGCCGTTGGGTATGGCATGGGGAATCGAGACAAGATGGCAGCGTGTCAGCCCGATTGGTTCATCGAAAGACCAGAACAACTCATGGAGATTTTTATATGACCTATTGGGAGAGGATGAGATTGAACCGAGGGTGCTGGAGGTTCTCGGGGGCGAGTGGTCGTTCAATTATTGGAGCCTGCGTCTTCATCATCTTCGGTCTCTCTTGCATCTTTAACCCGGCGTACGCTGCCACGCCGAGTCTCGCCGAACGGGTGATCGAGCATCGGTTGGCAAATGGGCTGACCGTGCTCATGGTTGAACGACATCAGACACCGGTCGTCTCCATCAACATCACCTTCGCGGTGGGTGGGATGGATGAGCAGGTCGGCCAAACCGGACTCGCGCATCTCTATGAACATATGGCCTTTAAAGGCACGCGTGTCGTCGGCACGACAAGCTATGAGCACGAAAAACCGATTTTGGACGAACTCGCGCTAGTCGGGACCGAGCTCGACCAACGCCAGCGTGATCTGGCCACTACAGGGAGTGGTGCAACGGCTGAAGGGCGTGCCGCGATTGCATCGCTCCAGAATCGCCTCGTTGAGCTCCAGACGCAGGCCTCGCGCTACGTGGTCGGGAATGAAATGGCGTTGTTATATCAGCGGCATGGCGGTGTCGGACTGAATGCATCGACGGGCAAGGATGTGACGCGGTATATGATTAGTCTGCCGTCCAATCGGTTGCCCTTATGGGCGGCGATTGAATCAGACCGAATGGCCAACCCTGTGTTGCGCGAGTTCTATAAGGAACGCGG